>JAQZAZ010000094.1 GCA_029239355.1 Sphingobacterium sp. | reverse complement strand
ATAATTTAAAATACCTGCTTCAACAGCAGCTTTTATGTTTGCTTCCATGGTTTAATCGTTTTTAATGATTTGATTATTATTGATGACCAATTCGACAGCTCCCTTTAATGTCTGTCCGAATAACGGGGAATTTTTTGATTTGGATTTGTTTGTCTTTTCATTGAAAGTCCAGGATTTCGCAGGGTCAAACAACACAAGGTTCGCCATAGCCCCTGCTTTAATTTGCGGGATAGCCATGCCAAGAATTTGTCTTGGTCTAACAGCTAAGCTGTGTACAATTTGCTCTTCGTTTAATCCAGCACGAATTAGTAATGGTAATACTGTTTGTAACCCTATAATACCATTTTTTGCAATATGAAATTCCACATTTTTAAATTCTATTTCCTGTGGCGTGTGCTGTGATACCACAGCATCTATTACACCATCCTTAACGCCTTTTATCAGCGCTTTCGCATCGGCTTTGGTTCTTAATGGCGGGCTCACCTTATAGTTACTGTCAAAACCTATGATATCCTCATCTGTAAATACCAATTGATGTGCTGCCACGTCACAAGTAACCCGAAGGCCTTTAGCTTTCGCTTTTTTAATTAGATCTACGGCTTCGGGCGTACTGATTGACGCAAAATGGATCGGGGCTTCCGTATATTCCGCTAGATATAGATCACGGGAAACCATCAAGGATTCTGCAAGATTAGGAATTCCTTTCATTCCTAAATAAGTGCTCATTGTCCCCTCATTCATTTTGTTGCCACCCGCCATAGATTCATCTTCGGCATGCGAAAAAATCAGTCCTTCAAATCCTTTTGCATACAACAAAGCTCTACTCATTAGTCCAGCTTGTTGCACGCTCCTATTTCCATCACTGAAAGCAACAGCACCATTCTGTTTCATATCATAGAGTTCAGCCATTTCCTTACCTTCCCGCTTCTTACTGATTGCGCCAATGGGATGTATATCGACAATATTTCCTTTTGCGGCATTGACCACGAGTGCCACTTCGGACCGGCTTTGAATAGCGGGCTCGGTATTGGGCATTACGGCCACGGCAGTGAAACCACCAGCAGCGGCAGCAGCCGTTCCCGTCCGGATATCTTCTTTGGTCTCTAAACCCGGTTCCCCAAAATTGGCATGTAAATCGAAAAACCCAGGCGATAAAATCTTACCTGTTCCATCGATGGTCTCTACATTTTTATCAGCTACTTTGATGGTTTTGTCAATCTGCGTAATCTTCCCTTTTTCGATAAATACATCAACAGTCTGCTGATGATATTCGTTACCCGGTAAAATTACTTTAACAGAAGTAATCAATAAGCTTTTCATATATGAATGTGATTGAAATTAATAGGATACAAATTGTCTATTGAAGCATGTAGCGTGTTCTCTAGCAACAAACAAAGTATGAATTTATCACTATAAATTATATAGCCATAAACAGATTTTTCGCGTGATGCTTTTGATTGCTTCATTTCGAGAAACAAAGTTACAAAATACAATTTTATTATAGAACACTAAAAATTGATTTTAGTGAACATTCATTAGGAATTTTCTCCCCATTGATAATGTTTAAAATCAAATCCAGCTAAGCTCAAAATCCGATCAACCACAGTCTCAGCCAACTCCTCCAAAGTTTTTGGCAAGCTGTAGAAAGATGGAGAAGCAGGACAAATGATTCCACCAGCCTCTGTAACGAGTTTCATATTCTGAATGTGAATAATACTTAATGGTGTCTCACGTGTAACTAAAATAAGTTTTCGTCTTTCCTTTAACATAACATCCGCTGCACGGGTAGTAAGATCTGAAGACGTTCCATAGGCTATTCTTGATAAGGTCCCCATAGAACAAGGACATACAATCATCGTGTCAAAGCGCGCCGAACCCGATGCAAAAGGAGCGAAAAAGTCATTTTTATCGTAGAATTGAAAAGGTACATCTTGATAGCTCTCATCGCCCAATTCCGCCCGCCATACATCCTTGGCATTATTTGACATTACGATGCCGACTTCTGCAATCTGAGATTTTAGAGAATTTAATTTTTCTAACAACAACTTGGCATATATAGAGCCGCTTGCCCCCGTAATAGCAACAACAATTTTTCTCTTTGACATTTCTTTTAAATATAAAACAAAGCTATAAAAAAAGGGTCGAAGTGAGAAACACTCGACCCTACATCTACCTATGAAAAACATGCCCTTGGGAGGGGCTTAACAAAAGTACATCTACTTTTTAATTTTCAAAAATATTATATGAATTACTACACATTTGTGTATATAAATTTTCCAAAAATGCCTTTTTCAGCCCGGTTCACATCCTAAATATTGTCTAATATTATACCCCAAGACATTTTTTAGGATGTTATGACAATCTGATTTAGCAAATAAATTCGCTATTCAAACCGTTATTTTCATTAATAAAACCTATTTTAGTGGGAGTGTTACGCAATTACGTTTGAAAATGAACCTTTCTGTTTTAGAACAATATATTGAAGAAGGCAAAAGTCACGACATCGACCTCTTATTGATTGGAAATCCTGAATTATTACAAGAGACAACCAGTCATGGGATTTCTCCGTTATTATTGGCATGTTATTATAACAAACCTCAAATCATCCGAATACTCCTCCAACACAGCAAAACGATGACCATCCATGAGGCATGTGCAGCAGGATTAACCTCATATGTGGAGGCAATTATTCAGCAAGCTCCATCGGTTGTCAACGAATGGTCTTCACACGGTTTTACACCTTTGTTGTTAGCAACGTATTTTAACAAAGTGGATATTGTGCGTCTTTTGTTATCCAAAAAAGTAAATCCTAATGTAGCCAGCAGAAATGAACAACTCAGCTACCCCCTGCATATTGCTGCTTCAAATAATAATGAGGAAATCGGCAAAATGCTTATGGAAGCCGATGCCGATGTCAATGCGCTTCAAGCAACGGGTGAAACGGCATTACATTATGCCGCTCAGCACGGAAATATTGACTTCATTGTAACCTTGCTTGAATTTGGTGCAGATACAAAAATCTTCAACCTGGCAGGATTCAGTCCAGCGGACTTCGCTTTGGAAAAAGGATATAAGGAAATTGCCGAAATACTCGCGAATTAGCCACTTCGCAAAATTTCGGCACCAATCCGACAATGAAGACAGCGTCTCTTATCGCAGTACATTTTCTTCAATTGCAATATCGCCTGGCTTTGGGCCGCATTTGCGGCATGCCAGTCAAATTCTCCAAACCGTTTTATAATCGCATTTTTCTCAACAGGAAGCATTTCCAAAAAATAAATGGCCTTGTCAATATGTCGCTCTATCCCATAATATTTACCATAAGCAAAAAGAAATAGCGCAACAACATTCACAATAAGGATATCAATGGTATCTTTCCCTATTCTTCCAGAATGCACTGTACGCCCCTTAACTTGTGGCAAAAAACGAGATTTCCAGTACTTACTTAATTGTTCAATACAAAACAACGAACGTGCATCCGCTAGATTTTCCAAGTCTAAAATCATTGAAAGACTTAGTGACTTCTCCTTAAATAGGGCTGTCAACTGTGCAATGCGCAGTTCGGGAAAACTATATGGCCTCATTCTCAGTTTTTTCCACGCACCGCTCACGACCTCAATTCCATGAGCACCCTGTTGATAGACAAACTCATTATGGAGTAATTTAGCATATTCATCCTCCTCATTACTGGATAAGAAACCAGCTGTTCCAAAAAAAATTGCTTCGATCTTCAAGGGATCCGAACGATATTTTTTCAATAAAGATATAGGAAGTTTTTCTCCGAGCTCATGAAATGCCTCTGCATTCACCTTCAGTCCCATACACCTACACATCCAGATCCAAAATACCTTTTCCCAATCATTGTCGTTATCAGCCAATAAACTAAAGATCGTCTGAACTTTCATCTCTAGGCGCTCATAAGATAATGCGCCCAACCACATTGTCTTTTTTAGCACATCAACTGAACTTAGCTGCGACTGACAAGGAATCCAGTTTGTCGTATTCATCATTGCCGAATACTGATCGAGCAAATGCTGATTTACGTACGCCGAAAGTAACATCGTCGGGATAATACTCCCATCACTTCGGTATATGACTTTATCATGTACCCAGACAACATGAAGGATAACATTATTATAAGCTGCGTCATCCTGGTGATGGTGCCGATCCCAATCCGATGAACGAATATGGAGCTCAATATTTCCATACCATTTTTTGTCTCCGAGTATGATATGAGACATTAAAAAATCCGGTCCTGCGTTCAGGTTATGCTGACCAAAGTTAATCAAAATCAACGGCTCTCCGTCCGTGGACCGCAATCCTATTGTATTAAATAGCCGTAGTTTCCAGATAAACTGCATTAAGTTTTCTGTCATCACCATAATTGTAAACTAAGAAATTAAGCTAACCGGCTATGATTTATAATTTCTTAAATATACAATTTATTTAAGACAATTTCACATAGACTGACAACAAGTCATTGGAAATCATCCGCTTCTCCTGAATACGGCCCGTCAATTTGGGGGCTGAGACACCGCTATGCAATTCCTTCTCAGAATGAAAAACACGCGCTTCATCCCACAGACCAGCATCAATAAAAGTCTGTAAAGTCTTCGCTCCCCCTTCGATGATAATAGACTGCACGTCCATCAAATACAACTGATAAAGAATACTTTGTGGCAAATACAACCCGTAGTTTTCAAGTTCAATATATTTAATATGACCTTGCCAATCTGTTATTTTTGCGTTAAAAACGATCGTTTCAGCAGTTTCATCAAAAATTTTCGCCTCCGGAGAGATGACTAAATATCGGTCTATCAGCACACGGGTTGGATTTTTACCTTTCCAATGTCGTACTGTCAAATTAGGGTTATCAATTCGCGCGGTATTCGTACCTACTAAAATGGCATCCTCCTCTGCGCGCCAACGATGGGTCAGTTGCTGGCTAGCAGCATTACTAATCCACACTTGCTTATCCTCTTGACCTATAAAGCCATCTTTAGATTGCGCCCATTTTAAAATAACATATGGGCGATGTTGACTAATTCGCGTAAAAAAACGACGGTTGAGCCAGATAGCTTCTTTTTCCAAGAGTCCAATTTCAACTTCAATACCGGCGGCTCTTAGTATTTCAATGCCTTTACCGTTAACTTTAGCATAAGGATCTGGGCAAGCTACAAAAACTTTTTTCGGTTTTAAACCTGCGATCAAATTTGCACAAGGAGGTGTTTTACCATAATGGGCGCAAGGTTCAAGACTTACATAAAATGTACTTGCAGCCAATAAATCCTGTGCCCCCTTACCGTATCTATCCAACACCGAATTTATAGCATTAACTTCAGCATGGGGACCTCCATATGGAGAAGTATATCCCTCGCCAATAATTTGGTCATCAAGAACGATAACTGCACCCACCATGGGGTTTGGGCTTACAGATCCTGCACCTAACAGAGCGAGATCCAAACAGCGTTGCATATATTGCCTGTGCATATTCATAACGCAAATCTATGAAAATCGTACCTTTGGTGGATGAGAATACTTCAAGATTTCGAATTATCATTTCAACATGAATTAAAAGCAGTCTACGACAGCAATGAAATAAAATCCATATTTCTACTTGTTGTTGAAGAGTTATTCGGTATAAAAAGAATAACATATCAATTAAAAAAAAGCAATTTAGTATCGGAAATAGATACTGTTCGCTTGCAAGAAATTCTTCGGGATCTAAAAAAAAACAGACCCATTCAGTATATTTTAAATAAGGCAGATTTTTATGGAGAATTTTTTGAAGTCAACGAATCGGTTCTGATACCGAGACCAGAGACAGAGGAACTTGTTGACTTGATTATAAAAACACATGCTAACCCGCCTAATCTAAAGGTAATTGATATTGGAACTGGTTCTGGCTGCATCCCTATTATTCTGTCAAAACACCTTAATCAGGCGCGGGTGACTACGGTAGATATTTCTAAGGAAGCTATCAATACTGCAAAAAAAAATGCACAGCGACTAGGGCAACTTATTCATTTCATCAATGCGGATATTTTGGAATGGGAATATGTTTTTTCAGACCAACAATACGATATTATCGTTTCCAATCCTCCGTATATCACACCATATGAAAAACAGCACATGCGGCAAAATGTGCTGGCTTATGAACCCGAGCTCGCATTATTCATTGAGGATAGTGCACCTTTAATCTTTTATGATGTTATTTCGTCATTTGCATTAAAACATTTAGTTCCGAACGGAGATCTCTATTTTGAAATTAATCAATATCTAGGGCCCGAAACAAAGGATCTTATCGAAAAAAAAGGCTTCCAGCATGTCGAGCTCATCAAGGATATCAATGGCGCCAACCGGATAATCCGCGCAAAGAAGAGTGGTTAACAAAAAAATAATCTTTTTATTTATTAAGCTGGTAGAGCAATACACTTTTAATGTATGGGTCCTGGGTTCGAATCCCAGCGGGATCACAAAGAAAAGCTAATCGCAAGATTAGCTTTTCTTGTTTAGGCCTTACCCTACTCTCTTCGGCTATATCAAATACCTAAAATAAAGCTTTTAGCCGGAACTATCATTGGATTTAGCAATCTCCATTTGAAAACCTTTTTTTTATCTTATCTTTATAATTTAATAATTCATCAGCTAAATACAATTAGACCTGGTAAGTAGCATTTGTAAAAATAAATTTACTTCATTCCGTCGTGAATGAATGAAATATGTTTGGTTATAAGAAATGGAGAGGAAAGAGAACATGAAAAGAGTCACCTTAAAAGAGATCGGAAAACAATTAAACCTTTCACCGGGAACAATTTCCAAGGCGCTTAACGATAGTCATGAAATCAGTGCGGAAACAAAAAAAATGATTCTAGCTTACACACAAAAAATCAATTATATACCAAACTTTTCTGCCAAAAGCCTAAAAACAGGGCGTTCAAACACACTCGCCATTATCGTTCCCTTTATCTCTAGTTCATTCTTCTTTGATTTCTATGAAGAAATCTCACATATTCTGTCTCAAACAAATTATCAATTAATCTTGTTGCAGACGTTCAATGATGAAAAAAAAGAAAAAGAAGCGCTAGAACTCTGTGTACAGAGTAATATTGACGGCATAATCATTTCACCAGTAAAAAATGACTCTAGTTTATCCCTTTTGATGTATATTATGGATCAAATATGTCCAATCATCATCTTTGATCGAATAAACCATCAACTTAATACCTTTAAAATTGGAATACAAAACAACAAAGTGATTTATCAAGCGACAGAGGATATGATAAAAAACGGTCGTAAAGACATCATTCTACTACTTTGCAAGGATATTGGAGGAAATGCCAGCAGAATTAAAGGCTACAAAGATGCTCTTTTTAATTACTCAATCCCGTATAAGGAAGAAAATATTGTTGAAATATCTTATTCAAGCCCAAAAGATGATATCGATGAAGAACTCGAACGGAAAATAAGTGACCTATTAAGCAATTCTCCGCACCCAGATGCACTTTTATCGACCACTGACACCTTATCTTTAAAGATCTTACATATTTTAAATAAGTTAAAAATAAAGATTCCAGAAAATATGAATTTAATTGGATTCAGCAACACACCCTTTGCGAATAGCCTGAACCCATCTTTGACAACTATTACTCAGCCTACACGCCTCATGGCAGATAAATCTGTAGAACTCCTACTTGAAATGCTAAAAAAAAGAAACAAGAAAAATTATTTTGAATTTGAGACTTATTTTTTAGATTGCCAAATAGAACATCGAAAATCGACTTCAGTATATCTTGATTAAGCCAGGCTCTTGACAGATTTTATTCAAATGGTTTTATATCAATTAGTTAACCTTATTACAATCATTTATAAACATAGAATACAAATATGCCATTTCATTCCGATAATTATCCAGGAACCAATTCAAGAAGGTCTTTCCTGAAAAAATCCAGTATCATTGCGTTCGGAAGTTCACTACCAACTTCCTCCCTATTATCCTTTACAGATCGGTCGAAAGAACAGGTGATCAAAGTAGGATTAATAGGTTGCGGCGGCAGGGGAACCGGTGCAGCCATCCAGGCACTACAGGCTGACCCAAACTGTCAAATTACTGCAATGGCAGATATTTTTCAGGATCGTATGGATGAATCTTATGCCGCTTTGATGGAAGTCCGCCCAACACAAGTGAAAATCGACAATGGAAGCAAATTTTTGGGATTCGACGCATTTGAAAAAGTCATCAACGGCGATGTAGATGTCGTGTTGCTCACCACACCTCCAGCATTTAGGCCACTCCATTTAAAAGCTGCTGTTCAGGCAAAAAAACATATCTTCTGTGAAAAACCAATGGCTGTCGATATCCCCGGATTACACAGCGTCCTGGAGTCGGTAAAAAAAGCAAAGGAATTAAATTTATCGCTTGTCTCTGGTTTTTGCTTTCGTTATGACCTCCCTAACCGAACCACCTTTACCAAGGTATTAGAAGGAGCAATAGGCCAAGTAAAATCAGTCAGCACATTTCGTTATGGCGGCGAGGCAACTTATATCGAACCTCGCCCAGAATGGAATAAAATGACGCAGCAAATGAGAAACTGGTTCTATTACAACTGGCTTTCAGGCGATTTTATCGTCGAGCAGGCAGTCCACAGTCTAGACATGATGTCTTGGGCCATGGGTGATGTCATGCCTATTTCTGCAATGGGCACAGGAGGCAGACAAGTCCGTGTAGACCCGAAGTATGGAAATATATATGACCATTTTGCAATCGAATTTAAATATGCTAATGGAGCAATCGGAACACACTTCTGTCGACAACAAGCCGGAACCACCCCTAGAAACTCGGTAAGTATACTCGGAACTGAAGGACTCGCTGAGGTTGTGATCGGCGGAAAGCATACCATATCCGGGAAAGTAGACTGGGACTACACTGGCACAAAAAACAATATGTACCAAACGCAACATGATGAACTGTTTGCTGCTATCAGAAATAACAAACCGATCAATGATGGAGAATGGATGACCAATAGTACACTTCTTGCTATCTGGGCACGCATGACGGGTTATACAGGACAAAATTTGACATTTGACCAAGTAATAAATTCAAAAGAAAACCTTGGCCCTGAATTAGCTTCTTATAGTTGGGAACTCAACATTGACGGTCCGCCAATTGCCATACCGGGAAAAACAAAATTTAGTTAAGTAGTAAAACCTGATGAAAAAACTCATTTATACTATTTTCAGCATCTTAGCGCTTAACAATAGCAAGCTCATAGCACAAACAAAAAAACTATTCGATTTTGGTCAGGAAATCCAATGGGAAGATTTGATATCAAATGAGAAAAACTCAAAAACAATACATTGGATCAATGTCAATACGGATCCGGACACTTGGTTCATCAAGAAAGATCTCCTCATTTGTAAAGGAAAACCAGTAGGTGTTGTACGTTCCACAAAGCAGTACGAAAACTTTATGATTCAGGTTGAATGGAACCATCAGTATGCGGGCGGCAATTCAGGAATTTTCGTTTGGTCAGACGCTAAACCCGACCCTTCGGGTAGACTTCCCGGAGGCGTCGAAGTACAAATGCTCGAATTAGATTGGGTAAATCAAAACCTTATGGATGGAAAACAGGCACCGATCGCCTATGTACACGGCGAGCTTTTTGGCGTAGGGGATGTCACGACAGTTCCGGACAATCCAAGAGGCACACGCAGTAAGTCCATTGAAAATAGAGCCAAGGGCAAAGGCGAATGGAACAAATACACCATCGTATGTATTGATGGCACTGTTAAATTAGCAGTCAATGGAAAATTCGTCAATGGCTTACGTAATTCAACTGTAAAAAAAGGCTACCTCTGTCTTGAATCTGAGGGATCAGAGATTCACTTCCGTAATTTCAAACTCATCGAACTGCCCCCCGGAGTCACAAGTGAGCAACAAGTTGCAGCAAGCATCACCCCATAATCGTTAATAAAAAAAGGTCAACATTCCCTCAGCTTGGATGTTGACCCTTTTTACCAGATACCTACAACAAAATTAGAAAATCTTGCTATTTGATCAGACCCTTTAGCGCATGCACGGGCAAATCTATTTTCGTGTCGTTTGATAGATTTCCCCGCAAGGTATTCCACTGCAAGCTATCCAGCCGAACAGAAGATACCCCTTCCGTTTTGATATCCAACACATCAACCTTGGATTTATCACCCTTTCTATTGAAATAGATCTCCGAATTCTTAGCAAGAATATGAGCTGTCTTGTAATCAACACGTGGCAATCCCAGCATCGTATTCGTCGCATCAACGAACAAATGACTGACAGGCGTCGTATTTTTGTCATCGCGGTACCCAAAATCGTCTATATGCGAGTTTGTTAATATCAAATTAAGCGTATTTATAGCTGCTTTTTCACTCAATGAAAAACTTTCAACGCTATCACCGACAATGGTAATTTCATCCAGCTTCGCCGAGAATTCATTCACACTGGCATTTTTCAATTTTAATAGGCTCAGATCCGGCGCAAAAATATAAATCGATTTATAATACTTATCACCGCCTTCCAAAAAATCCAGGGTAAGTAAACCTTCTCCATCCACCTTTGACTTTACAAAATCAGCCTGGCTCTTATTGATCTTTACCAGAAACTTATCGCTTTTTACCAGGTACAGATTTATCCCCTTCGCATCCGAACCGAGCAGCTGAAGCTTATCAAATTTCCCCATTGGGAAGGATCGAAAATAAACATCCTTTGCAACTGCACTTGACACTTCTTTGTCCATCTCCATGCGATAGACGTTTGCATCTACCCGATTGGTTTGGACAATATAAGAGGCCACCAATGTTGGAACGGCAAAAAGGATTATTGCGAGCCCTATCAATAATTTAGTACTTAATTTCATGATTCATTTTGATTAAAATTCTGTTCAACAAACTGTCTGTAACGTTGCTCCAATTCACTTAGACCAATTTCCAATAAATAGATATTCCGAAAAAAAAGCGGAAGATCCTCTTCCAAAAAAATGGTCTTCCGGTAGGATTTAACCTTTTTGACAGAATCTTCGGTCAGGAAGAAACCGATCCCGCGTTTATTCGCGATAATCTCCCTCTGCTGCAGTAGATCGTATGTCCGCATAACCGTATTTGGGTTAACCTCCAGCTGAACGGCCAATTCCCGTACGGATGGCACCTTGTCGTTCGTTTTCCAGGTCTCCATTAAAATATGATCACATACATATTCTGCAATTTGTAGATAAATCGCTTTGTTGGCATTAAATTCCATATTAAATCTCCTTCTCTTTTAGCCTTAAAAAGGCAAGCCCCCAGAATATCACCGTGAGCACTATTCCTGCAACGGTGATTAAACCAAAAATGTGATAGACATCTGACCAATAATTATCATCCATACGCTGCACGGTGTTCTCCGTTTGCGTTTTCATCAGGTACACAAAAAAACATATCCAGATCACGCAGTAAAGAACCAGTGAGATGGCTGTTTTGATATATTGATAATTCTTAAAGACAATACCGCCCAGTAAAAATATCGCATTCAATAAGAATGGTAAAAAACATAAATAATAAACTGCACGTGAATAATCCACACTAAAATAATATGGCCAAAATTCCACGGTAACCTGCTCACCAAGCGAATTTACCTCGGTTCTTATAGCTGTGCCAAAGCCACGTAAATAAGAGACAAAGGCCAAGTCGATTAGGTAATATATCAATAAATAAGAACTGATGCTAACGACCACCGTATAGAAAATCCCCACAAGAAATTTTTCCAGTCGCGAGGCCGGTATCATCAATTCAAAAATTGCTTTTGTCTTACTTCCGAGATCCGCAAAATAGCTACTCGAGATTACGGTCACAAAAAACATCCCTAAAACACAAAACAACGGTGATCTAAAGTTCAACACCGAATAAACTTGGACAGATTCATTTTTTATATCATTATAATTTGCACCGATATTGAACGCATAAAAACAAAATATAATGCCTGCTATCACCCCTATTGACATCAGATAAATTCGGCCAAAACCGATCCATTGCCTGCGGATCAGCGCAAAAAAACGGGTTGTATTAAATAGGTTTGACATATTCATCGACTTTAATAAGATTTGTAATTTTTTCTTTCTGCAACAATACGGCATTGAACAGCAACTCCAGATCTAGTTTGGAATCCTCCCTCAGTGTATTGGGAAGAATCGCATTGAAACCTCCAAGCGCTTCTTCAGCATGCAGCACATCAAAAGACAGCTCTTTCATCTTTTTGAAACAGAGCTTATCGGTAATCAGGTTAATAGGTGCATTCAACGCAACCTTATGCTCATCAAGCAAAATGACCGCATCGATCAAATTATCCAGATCACGCACCTGATGCGTCGAGATAATTACACAACGGTCGTCTGTAATAGCCGAAGCCATAATTTTACGAAATTGTGCTTTAGAAGGAATGTCCAGACCATTTGTAGGCTCATCCATGATAATGATTTTCGTATTGGAAGCCAAACCGAAGGAAATAATGTATTTCTTCTTCTGGCCATAGCTCATTTCTGCCAATTTTTGTTCTACCGGAATTTCAAACTCATTGATCAGACGATAAAAATATTCCCGGTCAAAATTTGGATAAAAACCAGCATTGGCATTTAAAAATTGTTCCGACTTTACCGCGGGTAAATAAAACTCCTCGGGAATAAAACTGATCTCCCGCAACAGGGAAGGTTCCCGTCGATTTGGATTATGCCCCAGGACATCGACATGCCCCGAAACAGGAAATACCAGCCCAGCCATATTCTTAAGCAAAGTAGACTTGCCCGCCCCATTCTTTCCAAGTAATCCGTAAATATGACCCTGCCTCAATGTGAGATCCATATGGAGAAAGAGTGGCCTTGACTTACTATAACTGAAATTTAGATTTTGGATAGTAATCATACTACTGTATTATTTAATTAATACACTAATATAGATACTAATTTCCCAAGTTTCCAAAAAATATTTAAAAAAAATAACGCTTTCAAAGTTTAAGCGGATCGATGGCATACTTCCTATAAAACCCAAATTCACGAAAAAAAAATAAAACAAACACTTTATATAAATAATTTTAAACAAATGAATATTAAGAAATTAAATATTGACATTGCGAAATTCATAATGAAATAATAAGGATAATCACACCTAATTCGACTTACAAGCTAAAGTACATTCATCGAAAAAAACCTCATATAAACCCCGTAGAACGCGTTCGTATTTTTTCCGACAAATTACCCACATGCACAATAATAAAAGCTTAAAACGCTTAAAAAGCACATAAAACAACCACAAACACCTCAACCTTGTCTCCTTAATTCCAATTTGAGATATTCAATAGGAATTTTTGAGTTGAACAGTTCAATCTTCAAATGCAAAAAACGCATTTATCAGCTAAAAAACGGCATTAACCTTAAGTTAACAGAAAGACAAACAAAAAATTAACAAACTAAAAATCAAATAAATAAAAAGATTATATAAACATAAAAATCACCATTCATCTATCATATATATCCCCTATTTCTTCGACCAATGTTAACGCCTGACACCCGCTTTACTTCCCAGATCGGTCTATTTACCGCGGTTAAATTCGGACCACTGATGTGATTTTTTTTATTTTATGCGCATCTTTGCCAGGTGATGACTTCGATTTACCCTTTCATTTTAGCACTGCATTCCACCTGGCGATGGATGGTTTTGATTATTTTGATAAGCAGTTTACTACGTTTTGCTTATCAAAAAAAGAACAAGCGTAGCTTTACCCTTACTGATAATTTCCTGAAAAATGCGGTTATTTTCACGTTTTATACACAGGCATTATTGGGTATCATACTCTACATATTAAGTCCGATCACACAGTATTTTCTGACTCATTTTAACAAAGCCGTACACTTACGACAGATTCGTTTTTTTGGAATGGAGCATAGCAGTATGATGATTCTCGCGGGCATATTTCTTCTCATCGGTAGTCTAAAAAGCAAAAACGCCGATACAGATGATCGACGTTTTAAAATACTATTAATCTGGTTTGGCCTTGCTTTACTGATTACCCTGAGTTCTATTCCCTGGGAATTTTCCCCATTGACCAGCAGACCGAGCTTCCGTTGGTTTTGATTAGCTATTCTTCCAATGCCCTTTTCGTTTATCGCGCATTGCTGCCATCCCTTCCTGGAAATCGGCTGTCTTGCGAAGCTTGGCGAGCTCATCCAGCAGAAAGGCATAGTTATCCGCCTGCGGATTTTTTTTCAAGTGACGAAGCGCCTCAAAACCCCTTGAAATAGCCAAGGGTGCATTCGCTACAATAGCGTCTTTCAATGCTTCCAATTCAGCTTCCCCCTGTTCCAAAACCGCATACAGCAACTGCTTTTCCAAGGCTTCTTTGGCTGAGAAAGATCCTCCACGGATACAAAGATCCATTGCTTTCCTTTCGGGCATATATTCTAGCAGCAAAGCCAGCACCTGAAAGGGGAAAAGCCCAATATTCACCTCGGGCAGAGCAAACCGTACATCTGGCGTGGCAAACAAATAAGTACAGGAAAGTGCTATCAAAAATCCGCCCGCAATAACATCACCTCGAACCACACAAATGGATGGTTTATTTAACTGCGCAAACAACTCGGCCAGCGACTTCCCTACATTTGGAATATCGGGGTTTCCGATATCAACCGTCGGGTCTTCGAAAGCCTTTAAATCCATCCCAGCGCAAAATACAGGTCCTTCCGCTTCCACCTGTATCAGACGAACATCTGGATCATTGTTGGCAATTTCGAGCGCATAAGCAATCTCACTGACCATTGTTGGACTAAAGGCGTTCCTTTTCTCCGGTCTGGCAAGGGTCAATATAAATACATACTGTTCGCGCCGTACCTTTATGAAATTTAATTTTTCCATAATTTATCTACAAGATCATTTGTCTGAAACTTTCTTCCAAGAGTGCCCTGTCAGTCAAGCTTCCTCGTCCGAAAAGATCCAGTAAAATTTCAGAAGGGATATTTCCAACCAGGTCGTCTTTGGCAAAAGGACACCCACCATACCCTAATAGAGCCCCTTCGAACTTTCGGCAACCAGCATCATAGGCGGCACGAACCTTCACAAGACTGTCTTCCCGTTTTGCGTGAAAATGTGCACCAATAGCTAATTGCGGATATCGCATCTGAACAAGACCATAGAGATCGGTGATCTGTACGGCATTCGCCTCAGAAGTTGTATCTGCCAATGAGAATTCCGTGATACCTAACTGCATAAGCTTATCAATCCACTCCTCAACCAGTGCCGCAGACCAAGGATCCTTATATGGATTGCCAAATGCCATACTGATGTAAACGACCAGAACCTTGCCATTGGCATCAGCCAAAGCCTTCATTTCCTTCAGTTGCTGATAAGATTCTTCCAGCCCCTTATTCGTGTTTCGCAATTGAAAGGTTTCCGACATCGAAAATGGGTAACCTATCAAATCGATTTTTTCCTCCTGAACGGCATCTTGAACACCCCTCAAGTTGGCGACGATTGCCAATAATTTTACGCGGTCATCTTTTATAACACCGGCCAGCACATCTTTCGTGTCAGCCAATTGCGGAACCGCCTTCGGAGAAACAAATGAACCAAAATCGATCACATCAAACAAGCCACTTTCTATCAACCTATTGATATGTTTAACCTTTTTATCCGTTGCAATAAAATTATGCAGCCCCTGTATAGCATCCCGCGGGCAATCGACCAATACCACCTGATCTTTCATACTGAATAATTAGATATCTTTTTCAATTTCCCGGGCAATCACCATCTTTTGAATGCTGGAAGTCCCCTCTCCTATCGTACACAGTTTGGCATCGCGAAAGAACTTCTCTGCAGGATAGTCTTTCGTAAACCCATATCCCCCAAAAATCTGTACAGATTCATTGGAGACACTTACTGCAGCCTCCGAAGCATATAATTTGGCCATTGCACCAATTTTAGATACACGCTCACCGTGATCTTTGAGATAACCTGCCTGACGGGTCAATAGCTCACTGGCCTCCACTTGAGTAGCCATATCCGCCAAGGCAAATGAAACAGCCTGAAAATCGTAAATCTTTTTTCCAAACTGCTCTCTTTCTTGTGCATATTTTAGCGCACATTCATAGGCTCCCCGGGCAATACCCAAAGAAAGCGCCGCAATAGAGATCCTACCGCCGTCTAAAAGTTTCAATGCCTGTACAAATCCTTGACCCTCCTCACCAATCCGCTGATCGCGATGAATTCTACAGTTGTCAAAAAACAGACACGCCGTCTCTGAAGCTCGCATACCTAATTTATTCTCCTTTTTTCCTGCGGTAAAACCAGGAGTATTCTTTTCAACGATAAATGCAGACATCCCCTTTTTATCGCCCTTTTCCCCCGTACGTGCAATCACAACAGCAACACTCGAGCTGATGGCGTGCGTAATAAAATTCTTTGAACCATTCAACACATAATAATCCCCATCCCGTTCAGCAAAGGTGGTCATACCACCGGCATCCGAACCGGAACCAGTTTCTGTAAGTCCCCAGGCACCGATCCATTCTGCTGTGGCCAGCTTTGGAAGATAGCGTCGCTTTTGGTCTTCATTGGCAAAGCTCAAAATATGATTGGTACATAAAGAGTTATGCGCCGCAACCGAAAGTCCGATCGATCCACAAACTTTGGAGATTTCATCCAGCACGGTGATATACTCCTGATAACCTAGGCCCGAACCTCCGTATTCCTCGGGAACGATAACGCCCATGAAACCGTGTTCACCTAATTTTTTAAAAACTTCTATTGGAAATATTTGGGCTTCGTCCCATTCCATCACATAAGGTTTGATATGATGCTGTGCAAAATCACGTGCACTTTGTCTGATCATATCCATTTGTTGTTTATTTTCAATAAACATAAGCATGAATATTAAATTTACAATCGGTAATACAATTCAAATATATCAAAATATTTAGGAATAAAATTGCAAAAATTTTAAAATTTTATTTTAAATTTATCTAAAAATAAGAAATTCTTAATTATATCGCTTTTTAAACCAGAATTATAAACTATGAAGGAGCTGCTCGCATTACTTCACCAAAAAAGAGAAAATTTAAAGCTCGGTGGTGGCATCGATAAAATCAAAAAACTAAAAGAAAAAGGTAAACTGACGGCTTGGGAAAGAATATCTTACTTATTGGATCCAGACAGCGAATACCTTGAGATCGGCATGTTTGCAGGAGAAGGTATGTATGTTGAATATGGTGGTTGTACCAATGCTGGCTGTGCCGCTGTGATAGGCTACGTTAAATCCAAACTTTGTGTTATCGTCTCAAACGATGCGACGGTAAAAGCTGGAGCTTGGTTTCCCATCTCAGCCAAGAAAAATCTTCGTGCACAGGAAATCGCCATGGAAAATAATCTCCCGATTATCTATCTCGTGGATTCCGCAGGCGTCTTCCTTCCAATGCAAGACGAAATTTTCCCTGATAAAGAACATTTTGGCCGGATATTCCGCAACAACGCCCGCATGTCAGCTATGGGCATTCCGCAGATCGCCGCGATTATGGGCAGCTGTGTAGCGGGAGGTGCCTATTTACCCATTATGTCAGACTATGCTTTTATTGTCGAAGGCACAGGATCGGTCTTCTTAGCTGGCCCTTACCTAGTTAAATCGGCTATCGGCGAGACCGTAGATGCAGAAACACTTGGTGGAGCTTCTACACACTCTGAAATATCGGGCGTTACAGACAATAAGTTCCCCGACGACCCGAGTTGCCTAACGGCCATTAAAAATGTTATCGATAAAATCGGTGGCCATGCAAAAGCAAACTTCAACCGCAAGGAAAGTCAGCCACCAAAAACAGATCCTGAAAAAATAATAGAAATTCTTCCGGAAGATCGTACCAAACCCTATCGGATGCAAGATATTTTGGAAGCAATTGTTGATGCGGATACACTGGAGGAGTATAAACCCGATTATGGTAAAACTATTGTCTGTGCGCTCGCACGTATAGACGGTTGGGCAGTAGGTATTGTTGCCAACCAACGGGAAATTATCAAAGCTAAAAAACCCGGAAATGCGATGGAAATGCAAATGGGCGGTGTTATTTATAGTGACTCAGCAGACAAAGCTGCACGCTTTATAATGAATTGCAACCAGCAAAATATTCCCCTTGTTTTCTTTCAGGATGTCACTGGATTTATGGTTGGCAGCCGGTCCGAGCAAGGCGGAATTATTAAAGATGGTGCTAAAATGGTCAACGCAATGGCAAATTCGGTTGTCCCTAAATTCACTTTTATTGTAGGCAACAGCTATGGTGCGGGAAATTATGCCATGTGTGGAAAGGCTTATGACCCGCGTTTGATCTACGCCTGGCCAACGGCCCAAATGGCCGTTATGAGTGGTGCTGCGGCTGGTAAAACATTATTTCAAATTCAGGAATCAGCATTAAAAGCCAAAGGGAAAGAAATAAATGAAGAAGAAAAAAATATCCTTCTCAAATCTATTGAAGATCGATATAACGAACAATTAAGCCCTTATTATGCCGCTGCGAGGCTCTGGGTGGATGGCATTATCGCGCCGCAGGAAACCCGAAAGGTAATCAGTATGGGTATAGAGGCCGCCAATGAAAAACCTATAGTCGAGCGGTACAATGTTGGTGTAATTCAGGTGTAAGAATGTTCGACCAATAGGATCCCTAAAAGGTCTATCCAAACAATAAATAACCCTCCTGGATCCGCAGATCCAGGAGGGTTTTATTTCAAAAAGATTTCGATAGATCATTTATTCATTACAACTTATTCCATGCTTTGCTAATTATTTCAAATCCATTCACTGCCTCCGGATTGCGCATGACATCTTTTGAAACTGCCCGCTCAGTAGGAATACCTGAGAAAATCTTTTTTATTGGCAGTTCCAGCTTTTTCCCGCTCCAGGTATAGGGGACATCGGGAACCTGAAATATTTGGTCGGGTACATGCCGGGGACTGTATTCTATTCGAAGAGATTTCTTGATTTTATCCTTCAGTTCATCCGTTAAGGTCCCGCTTTTTAGCTGAACAAAAAGTAACATATCAGAAGAGCCATTTTCGTGATCAACACAAATGACCAGACTATCCTGTACTTCATCCGTTGCATTCAACACATTATAGATCTCAGCAGTCCCGATACGTATCCCACCGCGATTAAGGGTAGCATCAGAGCGACCATACATAATTATTCCATCATTCTTTGTAATCTGAATCCAGTCACCATGGCTCCAGATACTGGCATACTTTTCGAAGTAACTATCGTAATATTTTTGATTGTCCGTGTCATTCCAGAAGTAAATCGGCATACAGGGCATCGGTTCCAAAATAACCAGCTCCCCCACCTCTTCATAAACAGCGATTCCATCTGTATTAAAAGCTTCTATTTTAGATCCTAACGTACGGCACTGTATTTCGCCAGCATACACATCAAGCATTGCGCATCCAGAAAGAAAAGCACTGCAAACATCTGTACCACCACTTAACGAAATAATCTGGGTTTCTGGAAATTGTTGATGAATCCATTCAAAAATAGCTGGTGGTAATGGAGAACCGGTCGATCCAATTGTTTTCGGTATATAGTCCAATGCTTTTAAATCTTGATCCTGGCAAGAAATTAAATATGCGGCACCCACGCCAAAATGATCCACACCTGTTTCTTTTGCAAATCTCCATAGACTCAATTTATCCGGAAAGTTGGTTGCCCCATCGTATATACACAAGGTATTGCCCATTAACAGAGCCGAAAGTGCATAATTCCACATCATCCAGCCTGTTGTCGAATACCACATAAATCGTTCTCCCTCCTGCACATTCTGATGCAGCCCCAAGGCTTTCATATGCTCTAACAGCATCCCGCCAGCGCCATGTGTAATCGCTTTAGGTTTCCCAGTCGTTCCCGAAGAATATAAGATCCATATTGGATCGTCAAAAGCTATCGCGGTAAACTCAAGTTCATGCTGGGAAATAGCTGAATTCATGATCATTTGCCAGGATTTATCATGGATAAAAACACAGTCTTTCAGAGAGGGTAATCGTTCCGCGAGCTTTCCTATACTCTTTTCTTTCTCAAAAATACGTCCATTATAGGTGTACTCCGCATTTGCAAAAAGTACCTTTGGCTCGATTTGCTCAAAACGATCTAGAATACTTGCCTCACCAAAGTCAGGGGAACAACAGGACCAGATTGCTCCAATCGAATTCGTCGCTAAAAACAAAGCAATAGCTTCAACTCCATTAACTAGCACACCTGCCACTCGATCTCCTTTCGCAACCCCCTGATTTTTTAAATACACCTGTAATCTGAGCACCATTTCTCTCAGTTCTTCCCAAGAAATTTCACGTAGGGAATCTTGTTCCGCCTGAAATACGAGAGCAGGTCGGGTGTCGGTGGCACGGCGAAATACATGCTCCGCGTAGTTTAACGTCGCTCCACTGAACCACTTAGCTCCAATAAAACTATCCGTGTCCGCTGGACGGGTTAATACATGCGTAAAATTTGAATGAAATTTTATGTTAAAATAAGTTGCAACACTCTCCCAAAGGTCGGTAATATTGAAAGTTGACCATACCCAGAGCTCGTGATAAGACGCAAAAGATAATTGATATCGCTGTTCGATATACTGTTTGAATTTATTGATCTCTGATTGAGATTTTTGTTCTTCTGTCGGGCTCCAGAGTAATTTTCCCATAATAGTTGGATATAAAAAATGGTTATATCCAAACTTAGCTAAATTTGCATTGAAAAGCAATTTTAATTAAAATTCAAAACAAAACAAATAAGCATAATTCGACAGATTGATAAAATATTATTTTGAAATATTTCTTATTCCTCAAATAAACAAGATAAATCTCTCCTTTTAAAGCACCTCGATCTCAGTTCCTTCCATCAGCGGATGACCAGTACACAGCAAGATCCGTCCATTCTCCATTTCACGGTCCGTTAGCACTTCGTTGTAATCCATTCTCACTTTTCCTTTGGAACATTGTGCGATGCACGTACTGCACATACCAGACTTACAGGAATAAGGTAGTTTGATTTTATGCTCAAGTCCTACATCCAGAATAGACTTATTATAGGGAATCTCCAGATTATAGGTTTCATTTTGGAAATGTAACTTGATATGATAAGAGGTCGTATCAATTACTTTCTCAGATTCATCATCATCATCCTCCTCATTTTCAGGCAACAAAAATGTTTCCCTTTTTATCTGATTGGCATCAAACCCCATACCTAAAAGGGTAAAACGGCACAAATCCATGTAAACCACCGGCCCGCAAGTGTAAAATAGCGCTTCCTCTTTTGCCCCCACGAGATGATCTTTGACCAGGGAATGAATATAATCCCGATTCAGACGGGCTTTCATCAAGTACTTGCTGTTGGAATATATCCACACAATAATTAGGCGGTCCGGGTATTGTCGGGCCCATTCCTCCAATTCTTCCCGAAAGGGCGCCTGATCAGCAGATCGATTACTGTATACCAACACGACCTTAGACTTCTCTTCAACAAGAAGCGCCGTTTTAAGAATCGAATACAAAGGTGTTATACCAATACCGGCGGCAAATAGATATAATGTTCTTAATTTATATTGTTCGGGCTCATAGGTAAATAGTCCCTGCGGCTCCATGGCCTGAACGATATCCCCTTCGGCAATCGTATGATGAAGTAGCCTCGAAATTTCGCCATTTTCCACACGTTTTACAGTGATGCTTAGCGGCTCGTTATAATCTGGGGAACTATTAAAAGAATAAGAACGACGCACCTCCCGATCACCGAACGCAAAAGAAAGCGTAATAAATTGACCGGCTTTATAACGAGGATAGTCGCCGTCAGGAGATTCCAGCTGAAAAGTAATATTATTATTAGGCTGAGGAATTATCTTTGCTATTCGTAATGCGTACATAAGCCAAATATACTGTCGAATTTTGGCTTACACAAATGAAAAACCGGATTCGAAAGCGGCTTTTTAAGATGCACTATATAACAATTTTGTTGTATTACAATTGACAGACAATTCTCGTACAATATTTGTAGAATTTCACGTTATATTTATATCAAAACTAATCATAATAAGATTATATGCAAACACGCAGAAACTTCCTTCAAAATGCAGCAAAAGCCACATTGGGTATTGCTGTATCTGGATCAATATTACAAGATATTGC
>JAQZAZ010000304.1 GCA_029239355.1 Sphingobacterium sp. | reverse complement strand
AATCTCTAAATACAGTTATTGACAGTAAAGTTAAGCTTGCTGGCAGAATTTTTTCCGACATTATGACGGGCAGTCTCTTATTCTGGGTAACTTTACCTTGAGGAGTTTAAAGAAATTTTAAGAAAATAATCTTATTATGTAAACATGCCTAGGGCATACATAAAAAAAGGGAGGTATTCAGATGAAGGGTATGTTAAAAAGAATCATGGTGTTTTCCATGCTGGGGTTAATGCAGGTTGGGTTGTTCGCAACTGCTTCAGCCGCGCCAAGAGTTGAAGAACCGCCATTTTTTGAGGATTGCTGTGGGGATCCGGTTTGTTTGGAAGAGTGCACTCAGGGAGTGACGCCTGAATGCAGAAAAAATCATCACCAACAGCCAATGCAGAAGGAAAATAATGATAAACAAAACTTGAATAGAGAGCTCCCACAAGACCAATCTCAAAATACATGTAACAACTAGGAATAATCCCCGGCAGCTTCGGCTGCCGGGCTTTTTTATCTTATCGGAAAGTCTATCCCCTTTCTGCCAATTAGTAAGCCAGCATTGCGAGCCGCCGCTTTTTTGTCGTCAGGCAGTGAACATGTCTCTGAAGCTGCAGGAGCATACTAGAGATAGATAATAATAGCTGAAGGAGTTAGCAATGCGAATACTTGTTATTGAAGATGACAATATTCTGAGAGAAGCAACGGTAGCGATTTTAACCGGAGAAGAGTACATAGTCGATCAAGCGGCGACTGGTGATGAGGGGCTGTATTTAGCAGAGCAAGAAATACATGACTTAATTGTGTTGGATATTATGCTGCCAGGGATTAGCGGTTTAGAGATCGTTAAAACGCTGCGCAATAACGGTTGTGCCATTTCTATACTGCTGTTGACAGCAAAGGATAGTATCGATGATCGTGTCATTGGTTTGGAGTCGGGTGCAGATGACTATCTGGTGAAACCGTTTGCTATGCGGGAATTGCTGGCCCGAATAAAAGCTCTTATACGGCGCAAAGGCAATCTCATTATTGAGGATCAACTGAATTACGGTAACCTATCATTAAATGGCAGAATGAAGGACGGTTTCGTAGACGAGGGACCTCTCGGGTTAACCAATAAGGAGTATGAAATCCTGGAATTTTTAATGCTCAATAAAGAGCAGATCGTAACACGAGATCAGATGTTTGACCGGGTTTGGGGCTTAGATTGTGATACTTCAATTAGCGTTGTTGATATATATATCCATCATCTGCGAAAAAAACTCAATGTTTATGGTTTGGATACTTTAATTCAAACCGTTCGCGGTGTTGGTTTTATGCTGAAGGAGAGTTAGTATGTTTCAACGTACGCTGACTCAATTGACGGTTATCAATTCATTTGTTTTCTTCATTATCTATTTTTTATCTACCTCAATACTCTATGGATATCTTTCTTACCGTCTATTCGACAGAATAGACGAAGCCATGCGTTTGCACGCAAGTGAATTTAGATTAGCAAATGGGCAGGTTGTTCCATTAGAGAATCCGATCTTTGATCCACGAATTTTTGTCTTAATTCGCAGCACCGACGGTCGAACATTAAATCCAATTCCTTTTCGTGAAAATGAATTAAAAAATATTGATGAGATTACGGCCGCAAGCGAAGTTGGCGAGTTGAAAACAGAAGAATATGAAGGCCACATCTATAGGATGATGAGATGGCCTTATACATATCAAGAAAATATTTACGGCAAAGCTGCAAATTTCCAGATTGAATCTATCATCGTAATCAGCATTGTAGATTCAGAAGTACAATTGCTCAGTAATTTTTTATGGCTTATTGTCAGTGGGGGCATTATAAGTGTATTTGGTATTATCTTAGCCGGGTTTCTTCTTGCTAAGCGGGCCATGTTTCCCATCCAGGAAGCATGGGAAAAACAGCAACAATTTGTCTCGGACGTATCCCATGAATTGCGTTCCCCTTTAACAGGGATATACAGCAATGCCGAGCTAATGCTGCGATATCCGGATAAGAGCATCAGGGACGAGTGTCACAGGATCAATACTATCATGCAAGAATCAAAGCGAATGACTAAGCTGATAGCGAGTTTACTTACATTGGCCAGGTCGGACTCCGGCAAGTCTGACCTAAGCCTGGTTGTGATTAATCTAAGTGATGTTGTGAATGAAGTGATCAGTCATTTTGAGGTGTTTAAAGAGCTAAATCATATCAGCTTAGTAGCCAAAATTGAAGCCAATGTAGAAGTAGTCGGTGATAAGGACCGGTTGCATCAATTGATGGTAATTCTGCTTGACAATGCTTTTAAATTCACATCTGCCGGCGGACAGGTTACTGTTGATTGTTATATAGCCAATAAAAACGCTATAATCAGCGTGCGTGATACAGGCGTTGGGATAGTTCCCGAGAATATTTCGCGCATATTTGACCGTTTCTTTCGGGGCGATAAGTCCCGGTCAAGAAATTCCGGCGGCACAGGTTTAGGTTTGGCTATCGCTAAATGGATTGTCGAAAAACATGGCGGGAAGATCGATGTAAAGAGCGCATTGGGAAAAGGAACGAATTTTATAGTTTCGCTCCCAATACCTAAGAAAACATCCTACATAGGCACTAAAGAGGCTGCAAAAAAATAGGAGTAGACTATTGTCTTAAATACGAATTTAGTACCTCGGGATTGCCCGAGGTTTTTAAAATTTATAAATGGGCAAGAAAATAATAAGAAAAATGATACAAACCGCCATTCCAGAAGAACGAACGTGGGGGATCATGATGGAGCCATAAATAGTAAAGATGAGAAAAAACTGATTGAGGCTTTAAATCGGATGCGAGAGGATTTTGCCGAGCAGAGACGCAAGAATGAGCTTGCAATGTGGACGGTTTAGCTGGATAATATTAGACGTAGCCAATTCACTAAATAAGCAGAAATTGGCTGAAGTGTTGGAACGAGAAATTGTTCATAGAGCATCGAAGGAGTTTTCCTTTCTTGATTCGTCCCAGTATGATTTATTGAAAAAGGTTGTTAGTAACGGTGGCAGAATTGAGGATTTCGAAATAGATCAAGTTCAAGTGGAAGAAAGGACGAGTTATATCGTGAAAAAGAGTGAGAGCAGACCGAACTGATGTGGTCTGCTCTTTTAATTTTCAATAAATCCTGCAACGTTATACCCTATACTTGCCGGGATTTTACAGCAAACATAAATTTGTAATTTGAAAATTATGGAAGGTTTTTCCTTGTTCATGCAGAATAATACATTCTTATAATGGTTTGGCAAAATGAAAGGAGTGTGTTCATTTATGTTAAAACAGGTTT
>JAQZAZ010000093.1 GCA_029239355.1 Sphingobacterium sp. | reverse complement strand
AAGGAAAATTATCATGGCACAACATATGAATTTAACGCTGAAAGTTTGGCGTCAAAAAAATGATAAAGATAAAGGTCAATTTGTAACTTATCAGGCAAAGGACATCGCTGATGATATGTCTTTCTTAGAGATGCTTGATATTGTGAATGAGGAATTGACACGTAAAGGTGAAGACCCAGTATATTTCGACCACGATTGTCGTGAAGGTATTTGCGGAATGTGTTCGTTAGTAATCAATGGTCGCCCCCATGGTCCTAAAGAAGGTACAACGACATGTCAATTGCACATGCGTAGCTTCCACGATGGACAAACAATCGTAATCGAACCTTGGAGAGCTGCTGCATTTCCAGTATTGAAAGACCTTGCGGTTGATCGTACTGCTTTTGACCGCATTCAACAAGCTGGTGGATATGTAAATATCAATACAGGTGGTGTTCCTGATGCTAACGTTATCCCCATTCCTAAACGTATCGCGGATGAAGCTTTCGAATCGGCTACATGTATCGGTTGTGGTGCTTGTGTTGCAGCTTGTAAAAATGCTTCAGCTATGTTGTTCGTATCGGCTAAAGTATCTCAATTTGCCTTGTTACCACAAGGTCAGACTGAACGTTACGAACGTGCTCAAGCAATGGTAGATCAGATGGATGCTGAAGGTTTCGGTAACTGTACCAATACAGGTGCCTGTGAAGCTGAATGTCCTGTAGGTATTAAATTAACTAATATTGCGCGTTTAAACCGTGAGTACTTGACTGCTAAAATATTCAGACAAGAGGAACCACACGTATAAGCATTTTTAGAATAAAATAATATAAAAGTCCTTGCCCTAAGAAAGCAAGGACTTTTTTTTATATTTACACTAATGTAAATTGACTAACGTGAATTCTGGTATAAAAATTCGTTTACTTCTACTGATCTTAACACTCTGCTTTATAGGAACAGCTATTACCATCAAAGAATCTGTTACAAATAAGGAAATACTCGACATCGATACCAAATCGCTCAATGACTATATTGTCGAACAAGAGAAAAAAGTAGATCGTATTTTTAAGGACTCGTTGCTGCTCAAAACATTTAAGAACTTTGATCAGTACCCTATCGCAGTCTATCAGGCCTTTGAAAGGTATAAAAATGATCAGAAGGTTTATTTATTTCTCTTTAAGGATCACGAGCCAAAACTATGGAGTACAAATTTATTTGTTCCCATCACTGACCAAGGCTTTTTGGAAAAATCAAATTTCGTACAAGATGACAACCGTTCGTATATTGTTCGTAAAAAAACAATTGGAAATATCAGCATACTTGCATATATCCTAGTTAAACCCTATACCAACAATAACAATCCTTATTTAAACGCTTCACTGCGACGTAATCTCTTTGACACACGAAACATTGACATAGCATCCTATACAGATACCGTAGCTATCAAAAACATTTATAGTAATGAAGGTTCTTATCTGTTTTCTGTGAAACTCAAAGACGGCAATCATGAAAATATCTATACCATCTTACAATTCTTTTGCTGGTTACTAGCTTGGATAGCACTATTGATTTTTTTTAACAGCCTTTGTCTACACCTGGCTAAGACCAAAAGAGCTTGGTGGGCTATAGCACTGCTTGCTGGTGTATTTACCCTTGTCAAATTTGCAGACTTGAAATGGAATCTACTCTCAGAAAATGCTACATTCGCTATATTTGATTCCCGCAACTATGCCTACAATAGTTTCTTTCCTAATATTTGGTCTGTATTGTCCACGACAATATTGATTCTATGGTGGATGGTATTTATCTATTCTATTCGAAAAGAACTCAATTTTGACAAGGTCAAAAATATTAGGCTCTTTAAATTACCTCTTGCGATAGGCCTCATACTAAGCATATATTTATCCTTTGCGCTTTTATATGATATTGCGGGAACATTGGTGACACATTCAAATAACATCTATTTTGATTTCACCAAACTTGTTGATCTGCACTTTCTAAGTTGGGTGGATCTTGGTATTATCGGATTAGGAATTCTGTCCCTAAATATTTACATAGACCTCGTGTTATTTTTTCTTAAAAAGTTAGAACTAAAACCTACCCAACTATTAAATATTCAATTAGCCAGTGTTATTTTTGTCATTCTTATTATTTCAATCTACATTGAGAAAAATAGTTTGGTAAATTTGCTTCTGGCTCTGATTATTCTAATCAAATCCTTTGGAGAAAAATATTTCGATAGACATCTATTGACCAATTATATTGCCGTTCTTATCCTTTGGGCAATCATCAGTACAATTACCCATGCACGTTTCTATCAGGAGCGAGACCTCATCGATATGAAGATATTGCTGAACAATCTGCAGTCAGAAGACGACGTGAATGCAGTGTCATTATTTTCAGACATTGAGACGGGGATCACCAATGATAACGAACTAAAACATTTGTTTAACATCAGCCTACCGTATACAAATACAGAGGGGATCAATGATTTTATCAAGAAAAAATATTTCAGTGGCTATCTTTCGAAATATGAATTTAAGGCGTATTACTATGATCAAAATAATATTCCATTAAATCCAAATGGTCAAAACAGAATCAATGAATATAGAGAAAAAGTAATCAATAAGTCGATAAAAGTTACACAAAATTTCTACCGTGCTAGCGCCGAATTAGGGACTCATGAATATTTTTCGATCATTCCAGTGAGGATCGATCAAAACAGGGTTGTTAACGTAATTATTAATTTATCCAACAAGGATTTCAGTTACACCGTGCCCTACCCTGAAATATTGACAGATATGCGGATCAATAATTCGCAATATTATAATAAAGGTGAATATTCAATTGCTCTATATAAAGGCGGATCACTTGTTACTCAATTTGGCAAATATACTTACGAAAATAACCTTCGAGGACTAAAGGCCCAACCGGGAGAATACATTGAAGTATTGGATCGAGATTCATATCTTCACATGGCTTATATTGCCAATACGTTCTCGACTTATGTCATTAGCAAACAGAAACCTTCTTTTTGGGACTATGTCGCCACAACTTCTTTCCTGTTTTTGGTATTTTTCATGATTTTCATGCTTTTTCATTATGCAGCATCGTTTTATATCTTTCTGAAGAACACGAAGCTTACATTCCGCAACTTGAAATATCAGTTTTATAAAATTATCAACAAGATACAATATTCTACACGTATACAGACCTCAATTATTTCCTCTGTTATATTAGCGATTCTAATATCCGCCGTGATTTCATATATCAGCATCAATAAACAGCTTTACAACAACAATAGAAATAGCAAAGAGCGGTTCATTATTGAATTGGGCAAACGGATGGAAAATATGCTCACTTATACCGACGAAGTCTCTAATGAAAACCAACTCATTAGTATTTTAAAAACTTTATCCGAAACGATATCCAAGGATTTCAATTTATACTCAAAATCGGGCAGGTTATTGTACAGTTCTCAACGCAGGATTTATGACTTGGAGCTCTTTTCCACTTTTATCAATCCGGCAGCGCTCAAAAATTTATCCCTGCTTAAAAAATCAGAAACGATTGAAGATGAACGGATCGGAACTTTCCAATTTGAAACAAGCTATGCGACAATAAGGGATAAAGACTACAGTACATTGGCCTATATTGGCATTCCTAATTTTTCACTTCAAAAAGAGGAGAATATCAATAAAAATTTACTACTGAACACGATTGTCAACATTTACTCTTTGATCATCATCGGCTTCGGTTTTTATGCGACTTTCGTCGCCAACAGCGTGACCAACCCACTTAGTATAATCAGTAAAAAGATCTCCCAACTTCGACTAGGACAGCCCAATGAACCTTTATTTTGGCAAAGAAATGATGAAATTGGGACATTGATCAAAGAGTATAACCTCATGATCATAAAACTTGAGGACTATGCCAATAAAATAAAGGATACAGAACGTGAATCAACCTGGCGTGAGATGGCCCAGCAGATTGCTCATGAGATCAAAAATCCGCTTACGCCAATGAAATTGGGCATACAACAGCTGCGGAGATCCTATAAAGACGATGATCCTAAATTTCCTGATCGTTTCAATAAGTTCTCTACTTCATTTATTGAACAAATAGATGCGTTAACACAAATTGCTTCCGAGTTCTCCCATTTTGCAAAATTTCCAACAACCGTGATGGAAAACATCAATATTGTCGAAAAAATAGCAAAATCAATATCCCTTTATAATAACACACCTAATGTCAACATCCGACTAATAAACAATGCCGATCAAAAAACATTAATTGTTAAAGCAGATGGAAATGAACTATTGCGTACCTTTAATAATTTGATAAAAAACGCTATTGAGGGTGGGTATGGACGAAAAAATATGAAGATAGAAATTTCCATCGAACGTTACTCCGACAAGTTCGTAAAGATAGATGTCAAAGACAACGGCTATGGAATCCCTGAAGGAATGAAAGATAAAATATTTCAGATCAACTTCACTACAAAAAGCTCAGGAAATGGTTTAGGTCTAGTATTGGTAAAGAAAACAATCGAAGCTAGTAATGGACAGATATATTTTGAGACAACAGAAGGAGAAGGAACTACCTTTCATATATTACTTCCATTACAACAAACAGAATCTTAATGGCTTTATTGTCCCATTTCATAAAAGAACTTCATAGTATTTCATGGTAAAATACCCTTCTTGGATAGCTCCTGAAAAGTTAAAGCAACTTCAATCAATGGGTTCTGTTCGCGAAGGAAAAGGTAAAGCCGATAGCGAATCTATCCAATGCGTATCGATGTAATGCAAATCCTACGATATCGACTAACCCGTCGGTAAAAAGAGAATTCCGAATGCGAAAAACTTCAACAATACGTCCCTAAAACTCTCTAAGAGCTCTTTATCGTTTAATGGTGGCCCCCGTCTTACTATTATAAAGTTCAGTAAATAAAAAATGCGAAGTCCTTTCGAAGTCCGCATTTCTATAACTTATACTTTATGAAACAGTTCCCTAAACCAAAAAGCTCTACTTTACATTCATCTGTTGAAAAACATCACAGGCTTTATCTAACTACATGCAGCGAGAGAAAATACGGCATCTGTCTAACGTAATACTACTGTTGATCTACCCATTATAGCATTGTCTTCATAAAGCAAGACGGTGTATGCCCCTTTGGTAAAACCGTTTTCAGCAGACCAATACACCACATAATCTTCACCTTTATTCGTAAACAAAATATTATGTTTAAAGGTATACTGCAACTTCTCCCCATGTACAAAGAAAATATTATCTCCTTGTATCACAAGATTCCCCTGAGGATCAATGATTCTCACAAAAATATCACGTTCGCCATTTTTAGCCAATGAATTGTCAGTTATGGTAAAATTAATTTTCAATTTATCCACCCGTTTCGCACGCTCTTCAACTGACTCCTTACCATTCTTTTTGACTTCAAGACCATTGATACTGATGCTTGAAACCTTCAAAGCAGATGCTGTCGTTACTTTCTCTTTTAATTCAGCATTAGTCGTTGTCAGAGAAGTAATTTGCTTATTTTTCTCGACAACCGATTCATTCAAATTCGAATTCTGCTTTGATAAAATCTGATTTTCCTGAACCAAGCGTTGAACATCTACCCGATAATGATCAACCTGCTTTTTTAACAAATTGATTTTACGCTGAGCGTCATCAATATCTTTAGGAGTTATACTCTTATTTTCAAGTTTTTTCCTTAATTCAGCAATCTCCGCTCGTGAATCATCTTTTTGCACCGTCATTTCAGGAGTCAATTGAACATTTTCTACATCAATCTTGTCCAACTCAGCTTCTATCCGGTCGATCTGTACCTGAAGATTTTCCTTTTCCACAGTTAAGGCATAGACTTTCTCTCCATTTGTCTTAAACTTAACATAAAAATATATATTCGTTGCTAGTAACGCTGCTATCGCAATGATGAAGAAATAAACTTTAGAAGTATCTTTCTTCTTCTCTTCTTCCTTCTTGCTCGAAACAACCTCTGAATTCATCATAATACACTATCATATTCATTGTATGAATACACCAAATTCATACCAATAAATGTTTAAACAAAAATTATTCCAGTTTTATTTTTTCATTATCATTTATGAATTATTCAAAATAGTTCAACGTCTGAAAACCACCTTGTTTCAAATACTCTTCCTTTCTCATCAAATGAAGATCGGATTGTACCATATCTGTTACCAGCATCTGAAGATTATATTTAGGTGTCCAACCTAGTTTGGTATTCGCTTTGGTAGGATCTCCGATAAGTAAATCGACCTCCGTTGGTCTGTAATAGGCAGGGTCTACCTTAACGACAGTTTGTCCAAATTTAATAAGTGATTTATCAATATTTAATTCACCTAAACGCTCCTCATCAACATCAATAATTACTCCTTTTTCTTGTTCGCCCTTCCCACTAAATTCAATTTCTATTCCCAATTCCGCAAAGGCCAAACGGACAAAATCTCTGACCGTTGTTGTAACTCCGGTTGCGATGACAAAATCCTCAGGTTTTTCCTGTTGTAGGATCAACCACATCGCTTCAACATAGTCTTTGGCATGTCCCCAGTCACGCTGAGCCGAAAGATTCCCCAAATAAAGTTTATCCTGCAATCCCAACGCAATTTTTGCAACGGCTCGAGTTATTTTACGCGTTACAAATGTTTCACCTCTGACAGGACTTTCATGATTAAATAAAATCCCATTGCAGGCATACATCTTGTAAGCTTCTCGATAGTTAACAGTAATCCAATAGCCATACATTTTGGCAACAGCATATGGACTTCTTGGGTAAAAAGGAGTCGTCTCATTTTGTGGTACCGCTTGCACAAGACCATATAGCTCCGAAGTTGAGGCTTGGTAAATACGTGTTTTCCCGATCATTCCTAATAATCTGACAGCCTCTAATATACGAAGCGTACCGATACCGTCAGCATTGGCCGTATACTCCGGTGTATCAAAGCTCACCTTAACATGGGATTGAGCCGCTAGATTATAGATTTCATCCGGTTGAGTCTCCTGAATGACACGGATCAAATTGGTTGAATCTGTCAAATCACCAAAATGCAATGTAAAATTTCTATTGTCAAGATGGGGATCTTGATAAAGGTGATCAATACGATCGGTATTGAATAGGGAGCTACGACGTTTTAGCCCATGAACCCTATATCCTTTTTTTAATAGGAATTCTGCTAAATAGGCGCCATCTTGCCCTGTAATACCTGTTATCAATGCAGTTTTCGTGTTTTGTTCAGCCATATTTCTATCTATATTAAGCAGTTCCTAGCTTAAGTCTTGGGACTCATGCTATTTTTCATCTGATAAATCTGTTTTCTAAGGTGACGATGCTATCTGATTTATTCGTCTCAAAAGCAATTATTCATACAGCTCGCGCTTTTTGTATTCATCAACTCACACCTCAAGTTTGAATAAATCATGATGGATTCAGAGTGTAAAAGTATTAAATTTTCCACAAAAAAAGCCATAGGATTTCCTATAGCTTTTCGTTATTCTTTTTTTCTCGATTGAGCTTAGTTTACACGCGAAAAATTCAACACCAAGTAAGCTTCACCATTAGATACTGTCAATGGCATTTTCATAACTAATTTGTTGCCATCAGAATAAGACAGATCTAAACGATAACCTGTTGTTACATTCTTTGCTTTGTCTCCCGCATAGATCTTTTTAAATTGGAATTGCGGTTCGCCTAAACCTTTTCCAGGATTGTATATCGACCAAAAGATCTCACGCGATGCACCCGGAGCACATAAAGTACCTTGGGCATTGAACGTGATTGATCCCTTTCCATTTCCAATGAAGTTCCATGTACTACCAACAAAACATTCCGCAGGAGCTTCCTCAAATACACTTTTAATGGTGAATGTCGAAGGTAAGTTTTCTCTATCGATTGAATTTAGTGTCCAAGTTCCCTTCACAGCAGATTTCCATTCTGAGGCGCTAGGTCCCGAAGTTGCACTTGTATTGGAAGACCCATAACCAGGATTTCCAGTAGATGTACCTTGCTTTTGTGCACCACAAGAGAACAAGGTCATCGTAGCAAAAACTGTTGCTAATGATAAAACGAATCGATTCATATGTCTAGTTTTAATTTCAAATTGTATTTTTGGGGTAAATTAATACACAAATCATGAAGATTACAGCCAAAAATCATACCATAAGCAAAATAATTGCAAAAACTCTTTTAAGGTTATTCATTATTCTTTTAGCCTTCGCCACCTATCCTCTTTTTTTGGGGCAAGAAGCCAAGACGAAATTAAACCAAATCAGCCTTGCGTTTACAAATAAGGTTGCTTTCATTGCCCCTATCTTATTATTTTGTTTTATTGTCGGATTAATGATTGCTGTGCTAAAACACAAATATAATAGAATTGACCTAAATTGGCTATTTTCTCTTGCGACAATATTCGGTATTTTATACTTGATATTATTGTATTCAAGAATTTACCCAACTATCGCATAAGTACAATTGCACAATTCGACAAAGTTCCTAACTTTGAATTTTCCAAAATCGCCAATACATATGATTAAGATTGGAAAAATAAACTTCTATGGACAAAAAAAAAGGTTTTAAGATCCTAAAAAACATATTGAAGATTGTCGTTACGGTGGGAGCCCTTTACTGGGTTTTCAGTAAAGTTTCACTAAAAGATCTCAAAGAAGCTGTAATTCATTCAAATCCCTTCTATTTATTTCTAGCTTTATTAGCATATAGTAGTTCAATTTTTATATCTTCATCACGTTTATTGACATTTCTGAGGGCTATTGGCTTAGACGTATCTGAAAAATATAATTTGAAGCTTTACCAATTGGGGCTGTTCTATAACCTCATTTTACCTGGTGGAGTAGGCGGAGATGGTTACAAAATATTCTTCCTTCGAAAAAGATTCAGTATCAAAGGCAGGAAATTATTTACAGCATTATTCTTAGATAGATTAAGTGGTTTATGGGCCTTATGCCTTATCATTGCCGCATTAGTCACTTACATGCCACAACTAGGCATACCAAATTACTTGACGGTCATCCTATTTGTATCTGGGAGCATCCTCTACTATTTTGTTGTTACAAAATTTTTCAACGAATATAAGTCTACCTTTTTAAAAGCACACTTAAAAGCTATAGGCGTACAGTCAATGCAAGTGATTGCAGCGATTTTAATTCTTTATGCCTTAGGATTTAACGGAAAATTCTCCCCTTACCTTTTTCTATTTTTGGCTTCTTCGTTAGTCTCTATCATTCCTTTCTCTGTGGGGGGATTGGGTATGCGTGAGCTCGTGATCATGTGGGGAGCAGGCATATTTCAGGTTGACTCACACAATGCGGTATTGATCACATTGTTATTTTATATTATATCGGCGATGGTCGCACTCTCCGGAATTTATTTTATCTTCAATCCCAAAGCAATCGGAGAGGATAAACTGCCTTCTGTTGAAGAAGTTGAACAAAGTCAAAAATTAGAGGAATAAACATGGCGAATATTATTATAACAGGAGCAAGCAGTGGCGTCGGATTTGAGGCTGTACTTGATTTGACCTCAAAAAAGGACAACAAAGTCATCGCATTGGCCCGATCTGCAGACAAATTGAGGAAGCTTCATGAAATAGCTAGTCAGCTTAATTATGACGGGGGTACGCTCTTCCCCGCACAATTTGATATTGTCTATGATGATTACACAACGCTAATTCCTTTTATTCAATCGAAATTTGACAGCGTTGACATCTTGATCAACAATGCCGGAGCATTAATTAATAAACCATTCATGGAGACCAGTGTGCAGGATTTTGCAGAAATGCTCCAGACAAATATTATGGGACATGTCAATATGATACAGCACGTTGTTCCATTCATGCATGAAGGTTCCCACATTGTCAACATCAGCAGCATGGGTGGCTTTCAAGGCTCAATGAAATTTCCGGGGCTTTCAGCCTATTCTACCAGTAAAGGTGCTTTGGCTATTTTAACAGAATGTCTCGCTGAAGAATTTAAGGAAAAGGGAATTAAGGTCAACTGCTTAGCATTAGGCTCGTCACAAACTGAAATGTTTGAAGCAGCTTTTCCCGGTATGGAAGCGGGTACGCTAGCCTTCGAAATGGGTCGGTACATTGCAGAGTTTGCTCAGAACGGACACCAATATTTCAATGGCAAAATTCTGCCTGTCGCCAATACGACGCCATAATAGAGAGCCTAATGGCAATAGGTTATTGCTGATCATTGGCATCGGAATATACATCTATAAATTTCGATTATACAGCCTTGAACATGTATAATCGAAATTTAATTTTTTCTCCGATTCTGGAAACTTATGTTAAGTTGCCAAAAGCGAATACCATAACGACCAAATTTAAGATTCGATTATTTTGTTTTCAATTTAAGCCATTTCGTAAGATCATCCATCAATTGCTCATTGAAACTTTCTGAATTTTCAAAATATTCTTCAATTTTCCCGGTCCTTGCATTTTGAAAGAGATGGTTCAAATTTGGGTAGTCTTTGATCGTCACATCTGTCGTATTCAGTCGTAAACGTTGAAGTGCATAAATATTTTCGTTAGCAGGCACCTGAATATCTTTTCCTCCAAAAGAAGCAAAAATAGGTGCGTTTACTTGCTTAAGGTAGTAACTTGGATCGATTCGGAGAAAAGTTTTAAACCAAGGAATTAACATCGGACTTAATTTGATTCTCATATCCGATGTTAATGTATTTCCATTGTTTTGGCGAATAAGTTCTTTTTCCAATAACTCCGACAAAACCTTTGGCGGCTCGTCTCTCAAAAGAATGTCATATAGTTTTCTGTTATTAGCCTTATTCAATTCCAATGCTGGCTCAGACAACCCTGCGACTTTCCCGAGCGCATAACTCTGTAGAATCAATAAAGAATCTCCTTTGAGGACAGGACCAGATAACAGCGCAATATAGTTGACCTTATTGTTTTCTGCTGCAACCATTTCTGCTATTAAAGCACCTTCGCTATGGCCAATGACACCAATCTTTCCTGTTTTGACCATCTGCTGCTTGCTCAGAAAATCCACGGCTGCATTTGCGTCTGATGCGAAATCAATCGTCGTAGCCAAGTTAACTTCTCCTTTAGACTCTCCAATACCACGGTCATCATAACGCAGCACAGCGAAGCCCTTTTTGGTGAGATGATCCGCCAATATTTTAAATGGCCTGTGTCCAAAAACTTCTGAGTCTCTGTTTTGCTGTCCGCTACCATTGACCAGGACAACAGCCGGAAAAGATCCCCCTCCTTTTGGATATGTTAAGGTCCCGGCAAGCGAAGCATTACCTTTTACATTCTGAAATGAGATTTCCTGCTCGATGTAATCATAGGGCGGGAAGACATCTTGCTTGCGTGAAAGTCCACTTTGCTCACTCTCACTACGCACTAGTATCATCGCGGATTCAAAACTGCCCTGTTTCATGGCGCCTTTCATCACATCTTTGTCCCGATCCAAGTAGCCTGTATAAAATAAACCAATCGCTTTGACCTCCATCGATATCGAATCTTTGTTCGTTTTTATCATATCAACTGGAAATTTTAGCGAGGTCTGCATCGGGCTTTCAAAGGTTCCCACCCAGTTATTAGCACTATCCTTCTGTAAATTGAATACCAAAAGTAATTTCTGTCCGGACACGCTCACCTCACCTTTCCACGACCCATCAAACGACTGTGCGTCTGCACATGAAAAATGTAAACAGATTAAAAACAAGTAAAGAATTTTCTTCATAAGTTCCTTTCCATTAAAAATAAAACTGTATACCCACATCAAGCATAAAATATAGTGCCACAAACAGTATCCTAACCCAAATCTTTTTATTGTTAACGGCTATATTCATTCCTTTCACCAATAAATAAAACTGATAAAACAGAAGAAACAAAGCCAATAACCCGAATATACCAAATAGGATCATTTGGCTCTTGTCTATATTCGACAAAGTATGGTCACCACTTTTTAATGCTTCATCCAGCTGTTTGGTAAACTTATCCTGATGCAATAGTCTTCCCAAAAGAAGTGCTAAATAAAGCGGAAATGGCACAATCAGGATCACGTTTAATACATCAATAAGCCTTGTTTTGGTGTATAATATAAGACATACAATATATAATAAGGTTAAAGGAGCCAAAACCATATAAGCATGGACTCTTAAAACAGCAACGAAAGAGACTGCTCTCTCTGGTCGATAGAAGTGCATAAAACCATTGAACTGCTCCCCTGATAAATAGACGAAATAGCTCGATAGCAAAAAACCAATAGTGCCTGCAAAAAATAGTTTCCATTCCGAAATCTCTTCAAATGGGTTTAGAAATAGCTGTTTAAATTTCATTGTTTAAGAATTTGGATAAATTCAATTGTTCGATCTCCGCTGGATTTTGAGTTCCGATGAGCAGTACGTTGCCATTTCTCATTATAAGTTGCAAGCCCATATTACCTTGAGCTGAAAAAGCTCTTCCTTTACTCCCTCTTCTCAGACCCCAGCCTCCAAACTCTGCAATTGGACTGTATTTTCGTACTTCAACTGTAGTTATATCACCCCACGCAATCCTTTTTCGATAGAAATTAAATGGGAAAAAATAGACTTCGATCCCATTCTCATGAATAGTGGTCTTTAAACGAAGCACGCCGAATAAACACCACAAGGCTAAATTGATCCAGAATCCAGGTAATCTAAATAAAGGAGCAAAATTGAACTGTAAAATATCCTGCCAGTGAGCAGAAATGCTAGCTACGCTAACAGATAAAAGGATCAGACATAGCCACCAACTAAAAAATGATTGACTCTCGTTATAAAGTGTATTATTTCTCATCTTGAGTAATTGCTTTGTATATCTCTGCTTCAATACTTAAGGCTACCTAAATCATCCTATTTGCACCAACATTGCTCGTATTAGCAAGCGAATTTAATTTATGAATCAGATCATCCAAAATATTACGAACAGTTGGATAAGACTTACCCATTTGGTTGGCCATCTCTTTTAAACTACCCGAAAACTTAAGAAAATTCAGGACAAATTCTTGTTCATCAATAGTCAGTTGCATAAGCAAAGGTAAAGTAAATTTACCGACAACTTCCGTGTTGCAGGAATCACAGACCAGTTTAGAGACTTTTAGCTTCGCATCACAACATGGACAATTTACGGGTATCTTTTTCATTTCGTAATATAAATATTAACATTGCTAAATATAGTATTAATAATGTTAATATGAAACAACATTTTATTAACATTTCCCAAAATCATTGCTTAATGATATATTTGTAAACATTAAACAAAGTGTATGAAAAAGTTTTTAGGCTATATCCTATCTATTTTATTTTGGTTCTGTTTTGGTTTATCCCTTGTTATATTTCATCCCATTCAATGGCTATGTTTAAAACTGGGGGGCTATCGTGCGCACAAAAAAAGCGTGGATATATTAAATGCCTTTTTGTTTGCATCTTATTATACATTATTCAATAGAGTTACCTTTATTGACAACAAATCCATCCCTTTGGGGCAACCTATTATTTTTGTTGCCAATCATCAAAGTACCTTTGACATTCCTCCACTCATCTATTTTTTGCGAAGATTTCATGGAAAATTTATCTCAAAGATCGAACTGGCCAGTGGTATACCAAGTATTTCATTCAATCTTAAACATGGCGGCGCCGCCAATATAGACCGCAATGATCCCAAACAGTCAATCGCAGAAATTCTCAAACTTGCCAACAATATGAAGACGAAGAACTGGTCTGCCTTTATCTTTCCGGAAGGGACCCGATCTAAAACAGGTAAGATGAAAGCTTTTCACATTGGAGGTATTGCGACGCTGTTAAAGAAAAATCCCAACGCATTGGTTGTTCCGATTGCAATCAAAGGATCTTACGAAATGGTCCAATATGGTATGTATCCCCTAACACCTTTTCTACATATGACATGGGAGGTACTAGACCCTTTGGATACAAGCAATAAAAATATCGAGGAAATCGTAAAATTAGCTGAAGAGAAGATTAAGCAAAAAGTGGAAAATTAAATTGTATTATTTGACTTGCCGACCTTTCCAATCATATTTACCAATATTTCCTAATATTCCGATATAGGCGAGGTAAAAAATGTGGGCAAGGCTAAGGACTGGGAGATACCACAGCAAATTACTGCGCCCTGCAAACTTTGTTAGTGGTTGGATAAAGAAAAATTCGACTGTCATTTTAAGCAGAAATGCAAAGAGGACAACCCAAGCAAGGATTTTAACAGCTGCAACCGAAAGAATCGCTACCACCAACAGCAGCACATTAAATAGCCAGATAGCGATTCCTAAAGCAATAACACCTTTATTTTTATATTTTGTACTTTTAGAAGCCCAACGTCTTCTTTGGCTAATAAATGAGCTAAGATCAGGCTTAGCATCGGTATACACGATCGCCTCCTCTGATTTGCAGAATGCAATTCGTTCTGGAAACTTTTCCGCTACCTTATGCAAAAATAACTCATCGTCCCCAGAAGCAAGTTCATCAATTCCTTTGAAACCGCCCATTTGCGTAAAAATGTCTTTTCGATACGCTAAATTCGCTCCGTTACAGGTCGTTGGTTTTCTATTGCCTATTCCTGCTGCTCCAAGACCTATAAGATAAAGGAATTCCAAGGTCTGCAAGCGTTCGAAAAAACTCTTTTCCTCTGAATAGACTACAGGAGAAGACAATAAATAAGCATTTTCTTTTTCAAAGGTTCCGATCACGGTAGTTAGCCAATTTGGTCCCATTCGGCAGTCTGCGTCTGTGGTGATAATAATCTCCCCCCTACAGCAGTCAATTGCTCGTGAAATTGCCAACTTTTTATAAGAATTCATTCGTCCATTCTCATTCAGCTGGATCAATTTTACACCATTTTCAGTATATTCTCTAACAATGGCAGAGGTATTGTCGTCCGAATGGTCATCAATGATAATGAGTTCAAGAAGTTCCTCCGGAAAATTTTGATTCAATATTGACGTTATCGTTCGCCGTATATTTAGCTCCTCATTACGCGCAGCGATAATTACCGATACAGTCTTCGTACAAACTAAAGGACTGACGGGACCTTGGATGGTAGTCCAGCCTTTACGCATCCACAATACCAAAATTGCGTACACACAAGCAAAACTGATCAATAAATAGCTAAGAATTTGTATCACCGAAAAAATTAATCTTAAAAACAAAAATAGAACCAAATATCGCAGGGAGAATCAAATTGACAAACCAGATACACGATACAATTGCCATCACCGCAATTTCTTGTGTTGTAATATAGCTATAAAGATTACTTGCCACAAAGCTACGTACACTAAAATCGAAAATATCCAATGTCGGCAAAGCTGCCTGAACAAAAAAGAGGATAAAGATCATCAAAACCATGGAAAGAAGTGGCAGCTCAGGTAAGGTCAGCTTCATCAAAATAATATACTGCGAAGTAAAAATAATAAACCTTGCCAGTGAGTTTACCAAAACAATGCTCAACTCAGGTGCTGAATAATGCTCCAATACCTCAAAAAAAGGTCTTATTTTCTCCAAAAACTTAATTCGGCCCACAAGCATATCCACCCATCTCACATTAAAATACAAGATGACAAATCCAGCAGCGTAAATAATGGCGAGCAACCAGACACCAAATTGAACGGATAAAGGCGTGGATAAAAACTTACAAATAAACCAAGCTATGCTCAGCGAGCCTGCAACACTCCATATTCACCAATCCTATTTGGCGTGAAAATCGCCCAAGTAAGCCCACAAAAAACGGATTGAAATGCTTTCCAAAACGATATTTGTTCCAGCTTGGATGCAAGATAGCGCCATTTAACAACCTCCAAAAGCCAGTTTACGAGCATTAAAACGACAATCAAGATCAATGTTAAGACGACAGAATGCTGCTCTAATCCTACGATTAAAGTCTTAAACTTACCGATATTGCTCTTATCAGATACTTTGGCAATGATGTACCATGTCGCAAGTACAAAAACGAGTATCTTCAATAAAAGACTGATATATTTTTTTTGTGTCCCAGTCAACTTTTGATAATTAGAGAGCAATGTTACTAAATTTTAGCCAAATGATTAAGTTTTGTACACATCAATCCACTTATAAAAAGCAAAATTTGTAATATTGTACATGCAGAAGGAAAAGGCGAAAGAAAGAATCATTTTAGGGATCGATCCTGGGACAGTAGTACTTGGATACGGAATTATTAAAGAAGTGGGTAATACCATATCCCTTATTTCAATGGGTGTCATCAAAATGGGGCATCTCGACGATCATGCCCTAAAATTGCAGCGAATCTTCAAAAAGACCTCTGCATTAATGCAAGAATATAATCCGGATTGTGTTGCACTAGAGTCTCCTTTCTATGGAAAAAATATTCAGGTTATGCTCAAACTCGGGCGGGCACAGGGTGTAGCAATGGCTGCAGCATTGGCGCAGGATATTCCGATCTTTGAGTATTCACCCAGAAAAATAAAGCAGTCAGTCACTGGAAATGGAAATGCTACCAAAGAACAGGTTTCGGCCATGCTCAAAAATCTCCTAAAATTTGAAGAAACTCCACAATTTTTGGATGCAACAGATGGGTTAGCCATTGCAGTTTGTCATTCATTTCAAAAAAATAGTACCTCAGGCGGTGGAAAATCCTACTCAGGTTGGTCTTCTTTTATCAAAGACAACAAAGACCGAATCAAGTAGCTACATTTGCACTTGCCGAATGACATTTTTTACGTTTAATTCTACAATATCCGTCATTGTCTTGCACTTCAAATAAGAATTATTTTGGTAAAACTCCGCGTAGCCTTCGCGCAGTTGTTTAATATTTTCCGGTGTTGAAAGGATCTGAGTCTGCGAAGCATCCCGAAGATCAGCAATTCGATGCCGCTCACTTCGGACTCTATGTACAATGGAAGAGCGCTCTTCCTGTTGATATTGCAACACGGTTTTTTCAGTCAAATGCTCCATCGCAAGCTTGACATATGGATAGTTCTCTTTAAAAAACTGTGGCATATATACCTTGGGATTTCCCTCATAAAATTGTTGATCAAAATCAATTGCTCTGATCCGAAACTGAAAGTCATCAAAATCAGGTGTAATCTGCATGACAAAATTATAGGCACGCATATCTCCCAGCAGCGTGATAATACAACGTTCATTAAACTTGACAAATTCCTTCGAAATACGTGTCAAATTGTAATCGGGTGTAAACATCCTTGTTTGCGAAAATATATCACCAGGGATACCAACTATATGCTCTTCAACCAGTGTATCCTGATCCACCATATAGTTGACCTGATTTGGAGATAATATTTCCTCTAATTCTAAACCATAGATCCGTGATGCATCCGCCTGTTTGATATAAAAATAATCATAAACGTCATTCAATCGGTTTACGATACGAATCCGAAATGGTCTTGTATTACCAAAACCACAGTATTCAACACGGTCTATATATTTGTGCTGTACAATACGCGTATTACCGGAAGCTTTAAGCTTTGCATAGATGACCTTTAGCCCGTCATATAATTGGTCAATCAGATATTGAGGATAAAGTGGTGTTTCCCAGAACGTATCATGACCAAATTTGTCCATGACCGGCACGGTCTCTGTAAAATTCAATAAATCCTTATAACCAATGGGCAGCTTTTCATCCCGTTGATATAGCTTAAGATATTTATGAAGCCCTTCCCCTACCTCAAAGATCGGCTTCTTCCGCGAAATCTTTACATCTTGAACTTCTTCCATCTTTATTTTAGTCTTGAGATATTAGATAAGCGTATTGAGACTTTGGTTTAACATACCTGCTGCTTATTTACTTGTCTTTTGTTTTTGATCTTTATCCTACATCTTTATCGTCTAACTGACTTTAATAACAAGATAACGAAACAATCCGATAACCTTACAATAAAATCACCTCTAAAACAATTATAAGCACTTCAATCAAAAACATATAACATTATCAATATCAATAAGTATTTTTTATTAAATTTACATCTATAAACCGAAAATTCTTAGTAATTTTGAAATAAATTTA
>JAQZAZ010000092.1 GCA_029239355.1 Sphingobacterium sp. | reverse complement strand
GGTTAAAATCAGACATTAAACTATGTTTTTTAAATCATCAATGTGCTTGCAATATCACAAATTGAATTAATAAATGATAATTTTTATTTCAATCAAACGATTGCATGAAATTTAATAAATTTAAGCAAACGATTGCACTTTCATTTATAGCAAATGAAATAATATATTTGTTGATAAGCACCAGTCTCATAGATGGTTCTTCATTAAATATAAATAACTAATATACAAACTCCTCATATCTCAAAACAATGGATAGAAGAAATTTCATTAAATCAACTGCAATCACTACCGCTGGAATCGGTGTCCTTTCGAGCACAGACTTATTCGCCCAATCAAATGGGAAAATAAAAATCGGCTTTATCGGAGTAGGTCTCCGTGGTCGTAACCACGTTCAGATTGCCTTGAATAGAGACGATTTAGAAATAGTGGCCGTATGCGATACACAGGAAGAATCGCTTGCACAATGCCGTAAACAGTTCAATGCAAAAGGCACCAAACTTCCGAAAGAGTACACTGGCGGTGTTGATGCTTACAAAAAAATGTTGAGCAGTGAAAAACTAGATGCCGTTATCATCGCAACACCCTGGCAGTTTCACAAAGATCAGGCTATCGATGCTATGAAAGCAGGTTTATATGTAGGTTGTGAGGTTATCGCTGGCCTAACTGTACAAGATCACTGGGATGTCGTAAAAGCATCTGAAGAGACTGGCAAGCCTTACATGACATTGGAAAATGTTGCTTTCCGTCGCGATGTACTTGCGGTTCTTAATATGCATAGACAAGGTTTGTTTGGCGAATTGTTGCATCTCGAAGGTGGTTATCAACATGATTTACGTGAAGTTCTATTCAATGATGGCAAGAGTTATTACGGACACGGTGCAGAGTATGGATCTAAGGCAATTTCTGAAGCCCAATGGCGTACACAATTCAACATTGACCAAGATGGTGATCTTTATCCAACGCATGGTTTAGGTCCAATCATGCAATTTGTGGACATCAACAAAGGCAATAGGTTCACGCACATTACATCATACTCAAGTAAAGCACGTGGACTGGCAGCTTATGTAAATAAAGTATCGCCGGGGCATCCGAACAGTAAGTTAAACTATAAAAACGGAGACATTACGCAGACTATGCTGCAATGTGCGAATGGAGAAACGATGTTGTTGACACATGATACCCACTTGCCAAGACCTTACTCCATTGGCTTCCGCGTACAAGGTACTGAGGGTATCTGGATGGATGTAGCCAAAGGCATTCACATCGAAGGTAAATCAAAACCACATACTTGGGACCCAGCGGACGAATGGGTAAAAAAATATGATCACCCTATCTGGAAAAAATACGAAGAATTAGCGACAGGTTCGGGTCACGGTGGCATGGACTGGTTTGTATTTAACGCTTTTATTCAAGCTGTAAAACAAAAGGTTCAAACGCCAATTGACGTTTATGATTCGGTAACGATGAGTGCGGTATTCCCACTTTCCACGGAGTCCATCAAAAAAGGCAATAAAACCTTAGAGTTCCCAGATTTCACAAAAGGAAAATGGAAAACAAAGAAAAATACTTTTATGCTTGATGATAGCGGCATGTAATCTCAAAAAATAGTATAAAGCAAAGAAGCTGTATCTCCAAAAGATGCAGCTTCTTTGCTTTATACTGAAGATAATCCCAATAGTACTACCATTTAGGTTACCTTTTTCTTAAATTAGCCTTTACAAACATTTTTTCAACACATTATGCTTACCGAAGCAATTATAATCTTAGTACTGATCATCCTAAATGGAATTTTGTCTGCTTCTGAGATTTCAATCGTATCCAGCAGAAGGGCACGTTTACAAGCGGAGAGCGACAAGGATAATCCTGCCGCAAAGATTGCACTACACCTCAAGGAATCACCCAACAGCTTCTTGTCAACAGTGCAGATTGGAATCACTTTGATTGGCATCTTAACCGGGTTCTTTTCAGGTGGCAGTATCTCTTCATACTTGATTGAAGTTTTTAATAAATCGAGTATACTCGTACCCTATAGCCAACAGCTTGCGGTTATTTTGGTAGTGCTGATCATTACCTACTTCTCATTAGTTCTGGGCGAGCTGGTACCAAAGCGCATTGGAATGGCCATTCCTGAAAAATATGCGATGCTCATTGCCTACCCCATGAACCTACTTAGCAAGATTGTCAAACCGTTCGTATGGTTGTTGAGTGCCTCAACCGAGTTTATTGTCAAAATCCTAAATATCAAAAGTACGGGAAACAGTGTCACCGAAGAAGAGATCAAGGCATTAGTGGATGAAGGAGTCGATAGCGGCGTGATCGAAGGTATTGAACATGACATTGTAGATCGTCTCCTAAGTTTAGGCGACAAAAAAGCCATTAACCTGATGACTCACCGCAAGAACATTGTATTTTTGGATCTTGCAGACAGCTTCGAAGAAAACAGACAGATTATCCTCGATAATGACCATTCAATTTATCCCGTTTGCGAGGGCGGACTGGATAATATCAAGGGCGTGGTTCATGTCAAATCCTTGCTTAGACAATGCTTTCAAAACAAACCTTTTGATCTCAGGGAACTCCTACTTCCGATCAAATTTGTCAACGAATTCAGTTCTTCATACAGCATTATGAATACGTTCAGAACATCCCAGGTACACCAGGCAGTTGTCATCGACGAATATGGTTCGCCACAAGGTATCATCACATTAAGAGATATTGTCGGCGATTTAGTCGGCAACATTACTGAAAGCGATATCAGTGCACGTCCAACAATCCGTCAATTGGAAAGCGGGGATTATGTTGTGGACGGACAGTATCAAATCGAAGATCTCTTGGATGAATTTGAAATAGGACTTTCTGAAGAAGACGAGGATGATATTAACAACGTCACTACTGTAGGCGGCTTGGTTTTTCTACTCTTGGACCACGTTCCTGAAGAAGGCGAACGTGTACGCTTCAAAAACATGGTATTTGAAGTGCTGGATATGGATGGCAACCGAATAGATAAGCTATTATTAAAAATTGAGGAATAACAAGGAACCGATCAATTCCATTAACACATAAGGGCCAATCAGTATTGATTGGCCCTTATATATTATAATACTTTTAAGAGACTCACCTAGTTAATACCGTGCATCATCTTTTTCAAAATAGGATTGAAAGCAATCAATAATAGTGCAGTCACTGCCGGAACAATGGCAAAGATCATAAAGAAATAAGACATCGAGTGCTCCTCCGTAATTTTATCTATATATGAACCTAAAAAACCACCAATGAAATTAGCGATGGCTGAAGCACAAAACCAGCAGCCAAAAAGTAATCCTAAAAACTTTTTTGGAGAGAGCTTACTTACATACGAAAGTCCCACAGGTGATAGACAAAGCTCTCCTGCTGAGTGGAAGAAATAAGCAATAACAAGCCAGATCATACTAACTGATGCAGTTTTCGCTCCCTGAGGAATATCACTTGCTCCGTAGGCGAGAGCTGCAAAGCCAATACCGACCAAGAGCAAACCTAGCGCAAATTTTACGGGCCCTGAGGGATTCCATACTTTTTCCCAGAATTTACTGAAAGATGATGCTAAGGAAATAATAAAAAATGCATTCAATATCTGGAACCAGGACGCACCAACTTCAGATCCTGTTATTCCGATCTCACGAAATACTTTCCATAAGCCCAAGCACCAGATAATTCCGAAGGAGATCGCAGTGAATAAAATCGTCAATGGATATTGCTTATAAATTTTTCTAGCCAACGCTGTCAATACAATAGTAACAATAACAATGGGAACAATCGTTAGAATAGTATCAATCCATTTAAAAGCGACAGCTGAGTCCCCCGACAGCAAACGCTGTGTATAATCTTTGGCAAAAATAGACATCGAACCGCCGGCTTGCTCAAAGGATAAAAAGAATACGACACTAGCAAGCATAAATATTGTAACGACGACAAGACGGTCCCTAACGACATTACCAGGAATAACCTCATCAACCTCTTCATGGTTTTTGACTTTTTCATCATGATGGGCTTGTATTGCTTTAGGAGAATCGCCAATAATTCCGAATATGTTTTGCCCAAAATAGAATTGAAGCATTCCGAAAAACATGAAAACCCCTGCTAACCCAAATCCATAATGCCAGCCAATTTTTTCACCGATATAACCACACAAAAGCATCCCTAAAAATGAACCAGCATTGATACCCATATAAAAAATCGTATAACCAGCATCTTTCTTTGCACTTTTATCTGGGTAAAGGTTCCCAACCATAGAAGAAATATTAGGTTTAAACATTCCATTTCCCAGGATCATTAAAAGCAAACCTAGGAAAAAGAAACCTGAATTAACGCCCTCAAATGCCATGGATAAATGCCCTAATGTCATAATCAATGCACCTATTAAAATAGCTTTCTTAAATCCAGTCAATTTATCTGCAATCATACCACCGATTAACGGCGTCAAATAAACAAAACCTGTATATGCACCATATAATTTCATAGCGCGTTCGTTACTCCATTCCCAGCCGCCATCAGCGATCGTACTGATTAAAAATAAGGTCAATAAAGCACGCATGCCATAATAGCTAAAACGCTCCCACATCTCGGTAAAGAACAGCACAAATAATCCGGCAGGGTGCCCATTTACCATCTTGTCATCTATACCCTGCTTGGCCAGATGCGCTACAAGAACTTGATCTTTTTCTTGATTCATATAAATTTCAATAATTGTTTTATAACTCAGGTTTTGTTTTTAATTTGATAAAAATCGCATGAAGATACACTATTTTTCTATGAATTAGTCAATTCCATGCATCATCTTTTTTATTTTCTGATTACCAAGTAGTAGAAATACAGCCGCTACCATAGGCAGAACGGTAAACACGGCAAAGAAAAACGACATCGAATGTGATTCGGTTATCCGATCAATGTAAGAACCGATAAATCCACCTATAAAATTAGCGATGGCGTTGGCGCAAAACCAAAAACCAAATAGCAATCCCAAGAATTTCTTTGGCGACAGTTTACTTACATAAGACAATCCCACAGGACCGATACAAAGCTCACCAACCGTATGAAAAAAATAAGCCAATACCAACCAAATCATACTCACCGACGCTGTTTTAGCCCCAGTAGGGATTTCGGAGCTTCCTATTGCTAAGGCAGCAAACCCAACGCCAACCAGCGTTAATCCCATCGCAAACTTAATCGGGCCCGAAGGATTCCAGACACGCTCCCAGATTTTGCTAAATGACGTTGCTAGCGTTATAATAAAGAAAGAATTAAGCATTGGAAACCAAGAGACGGTCACTTCGGAATTCATGCCATGATATTCGCGGTAAATCTTCCATAAACACAAAAACCAGATAATCACAAATGAAATGCTGGAGAAAAGTATAATCAATGGATATTTACCGATTATCTTCTTGGCCAACACAAACAATACGCCAGTAATCACTACGATAGGCACAATTGTTAACGCAAAATCCGCCCACTTAAAAATAGTAGCAGCCTCCCCGCTCAATACACGCTGAGTATAATTTTTGGCAAATATGGTCATTGACCCTCCGGCCTGTTCAAAAGCCAAATGAAATACAATGCTTGAAAACATAAAAATGGCGATGACCAATAGGCGATCGCGTACAATATGCTTCGGGTGCTCATCTTCTTGGTTCAATTCCTCTAAAACAGCACTTTCCTTTTCAGGCGTATTTCCTATTTTCCCGAAAATACGTTGTGCAAAGTAAAATTGCAGCATTCCCAAAAACATAAATATACCGGCAAGTCCAAAACCGTAGTGCCACCCGATTTTCTCACCTATATAGCCACACAGCATCATCCCCAAAAAAGCTCCGCCATTGATACCCATGTAGAAAATTGTATATCCAGCATCTTTCTTACCGCCTTTATCGGGATACAGTTTACCAACCATGGAAGAAATATTTGGTTTGAATAAGCCATTACCCAATACAATAAGCACCAATCCCCCGAGAAAAAAGTTTTTATTGAAACCCTCCATAGCCATAGAAATATGCCCTAAGGTCATGATTACTGCGCCGATCATAATAGACTTCTTATAACCTGTCAGGCGATCGGCAATGATTCCCCCAAATAAGGGCGTTAAAAACACCATTCCCGTATAAAGACCATACAGCTTCATCGCTTCTGAATTTGTCCAACCCCAGCCATGTTGAGCAATTGTGGACACCAGGAAGTTTACCAATAGCGCACGCATGCCGTAGTAACTAAAACGTTCCCACATCTCCGTAAAAAACAAGACAAATAATCCTGCGGGATGCCCTTTCACCAATACTTGTTCAGCGCCCACTTTATTTAAATGAGAAGTTAGAACAGCATCATTTTCAAAATTCATGTTTTTCTAATCGTTATTTTTCAATATCAGGTAGTGTGATTCAGTTTGTCTATTTTTAGCAGCCCAAATACTTCTCTTTTCATACGATTTATAATACATATGGCCATCGATTCGGATACAAGTTAAATATGGACAAGAGTTGGGATCTAGTTTCATAGGATAACTCCTATTATAACAAGTCCTCGTTAAAAGCAAAGTTCTTTTCAACCTCATGAAAAGAACTTTACTTATCTGTTTTAGATCAATGGACGCAAGCGCTCCAATAGTTTTTTAGTTGCGAAGATGCCCTCCTCTTCACTCAATTTAGTTCCTTCGTATTCAATCCCCACATATCCTTTGAATTTTGCTTTTTTCACAATCTTCAGCATGCGCTCATAATCAATCTGAGTCTCATTGCCATTGGCATCAAAATCATGTGTTTTTGCACTAACGCCGTGTGCATAAGGCATTAGATCAGTTACACCTTGGTAACGGTCGTATTCATAGAAATTACCTAAATCAGGTAAGCTGCCACAATATTTGCTTCCTACAGCTTTCAAAGTTTTAGCCAACCAATCACCATGTGAAGAAATACCGCCGTGATTTTCCACAATGATGCTAATACCCGCTTTTTTTCCGATATCAGACAAGGTTGTCAGGCTCTCTACCACACGTTTGCTGACTTCATCAGGTGTCCCCTTACCTGCGGCATTTACGCGGATAGCATGACAACCCAAAAAATTCGCTGCAGAAATCCATTTATAGTGATTTTGTAGAGCCTGTTTTCGTTTAGTTTCATCCTCATCACCAAGATTTCCTTCACCATCAATCATAATCAAGACGTTCCTTACACCATTATCTTTTGCTCGCATGTTGAGTTCAGTCAGATAATTGTTGTCATTAGCCTTGTCTTTAAAGAACTGATTGACATACTCTACACCATAGATACCATATTTTTTTGCCGCTACGACCGGAAAGTCCAAATTGTTCAAATCACCCTTAAATAATGTTTTATGCAATGACCATTCGGCTAAGGAAATGTCAAACCAGTCTTTCTTTGCCGCAGCAAAACTCTCCAACGATGGCGCCAATACCATACCGGCAGAGGCTAATGCAAGGTTTTTAAGAAAATCTCTTCTAGAATTCATATGTTTAGATTTAAAGTGTGTTATTTATATATTTCCCCAGCCAGTAGTCAGTACATCAACAAGGTGCATAGTCTGGATAGGCAACTTATGTTTATCAATATATGCTTGCAGCTGCAGCAAGCAAGACGAATCTGTCGAAATAATATAATCAGCATTCAATGCCATCGCATTCCTGACTTTCTGTTCCGCCATGGCGGCCGATATCCCCTCAAACTTAACAGCAAAACTTCCACCAAAACCGCAACAGGTTTCACTATCTTTAACCTCAAGCATTTCCAATCCCAGCACCTTGCTCAGCAACTTACGGGGTTCATCCTTGATTTTACACTCGCGCAGCGCTGAACAAGAGTCATGATATACCCCCACACCTTCCAACTCCGCCCCAAAATAATCCTTTTTCAGTACATTGACCAAAAAATCAGAAACCTCCATGACCTGTTGTTGTATTTTATGGCATTGATGAGAATCGGCAGAATTCGCAAACAGATCACTATAGCTATTTCTGACCATACCGGTGCAAGATGCCGAGGGGGAGATAATAACATGATCGCCCGAAAAATCTTCTAAAAACTTCTTTCCTACCTGCTTTGCATCGTCCCAAAAACCAGCATTATAAGCAGGCTGTCCACAACAAGTCTGATCGGGATTATAAAGCACCTCACAACCTACTTTTTCCAATAAACGAATCGTATTAAAAGCGGTCTCCGGATAAAGCTGATCTATAAAACAAGGAACAAAAAGTTCTACCTTCATATTTAATTCAATCAATAAAATTAAGATTTATTGGATATTAATATCCGCACCAAAAGTAACAATCCAATTACAAAAAATAAAGAAAGTACCAGTGCAGAATAACGAATATTGTGTGTGATCTGTTCGATCAGGCCAAAGGAAAACAAGCCGATGACGATTGCTACTTTTTCTGTAACGTCATAAAAAGAGAAAAAAGCCGTCGTATCCTTGATATCCGTTGGAATCAATTTAGAATAAGTTGATCTCGACAAAGACTGGATTCCACCCATTACCAAACCAACCAATGCGGCAATAATGTAAAACTGCATTGGCGTGGACAGGTAAAATGCTGCAATGCAAATTGCTATCCAGATCATCACAACTACGATCAACACCTTAATATTTCCAAAAAGCTTCGACAGGTATGACATCAAAAATGCACCTAATATTGCGACAAGTTGGATTAAAAGAATAGTTGCTATAAGTCGCTCTGCACCTAAGTGAAGTATTTTCTCTCCAAATGATGAGGCGACGATCATCAGCGTCTGCACCCCGATTGCATAGAAGAAGAAAGCGGGCAGAAATTGCTTAATTTCAGGAATACCCTTAATTTTTTGAATCACGTGGCTAAATTCGTCACGTACATTCTGTACAAAGCTTTTCCCTGCATTATTGCCAGTAGCTTCTATTTTAGGCAAATATTTAAATGGGATCATGGAGAACCCCAACCACCACAGGCCCACCATCAGAAAGGATATCCGAGCCGGCAGCGACGGATCTGTAATTCCAAACCATTCCGGTTTCAAGACCACAATAAAACAAAGGATTTGTAAGGTCACACAGCCAATGTAGCCAAAAGCAAATCCCTGCGCGCTCACTCGGTCTTGTTGATCTACAGTCGCCAACAGCGGCAAATAGGAATTATTGAACAACACACCACCAATGTAGCCCATTGCAGCCAAAGCGAAACAGATAATACCGATTTCCAACGTTTCGAGCTTAAAGAAAAACAGACACATGCATGAAATTGCACCAACATAAGTAAAGAATTTCATGATGGGTTTCTTCAATCCTTTCGCATCTGCATAAGATGATATAAAAGGTAAAGAAAATGACATCAACAAATAAGCCGCGGCCAAAGCAAAATTGGAAAGCGCTGTATTGACAATCTCAAAGCCAAAAAAATTAACGATATCACCATGCTCTTTTGTCGTTGTTATTGCCGTATAGTATACTGGAAAAATAGTGGAGGTAATAACAAGGTTGTAAGCGGAATTGGCCCAATCAAACATCGCCCAGGAACGAATCAGTTTTTTATTGTTTTTTGCAATTGCTTCCATTTAAATTGGCTTAATAAGTTTGACGAATATAAGTAATTATTTTAGCCATTTCTTTACGAATTGCAGCTGCTCGATCATCAATATAATTATTATTCATAAAAGAGAAAGCAAGCCGGCGCCCAGATCTTGTGATCAGATAACCACTCTGATTATACACTGACGTGATTGTTCCGGTTTTTGCGAATACAAAAGGTACACCTTGGTCTTTACTGTAGGTTCGTTTCAATGTACCATCCACTCCACCTGCGGGAAACATTCGAAAACGCAGCTGCTCATCAGGTATCTTATTCTTCAAAAGAACCAAAAGGTCAATATTATTCTGTGGCGTGACTTTGTTATACGAAGATAATCCCGACCCATCGAAAATCGCTACCTCATTTGAAAAAAAGGTATAGACTTTATTTTTCATCCAATCCCGAACCAGATAGGTATCGAATTGACCAAATTGTTTCCAAGAGCACATTATTAAAAATTGCTCAGCAATAAAATTATCACTTGGCAGCATCATTTCCCGAATGAGATTTTTGGTCTCTCCTGAATATACTATTTTAGTATCATTTGGTTTTTTATAGATTAGCAGGTTCACCTTCTTTCCTAGTGTATCCGACAATAATTTTACGAATAAACTATCTGAATAGATAAACGGCACTTCATTGACATAATCGTTTGGTACAGGTCGTTTTGACATCCAGAAAGTATTGCTCCGAAATGAGCGTGAAAGTTCAAAATCACCAGATTTCGGCTCAGGTAAAAAATCCAGATCCTGCTGAAAACTTTCCGGAGAAGTATTCAAATGATTGTATCCCTTTTGACGAAAAGTAACCACATTTCCATAGATCGGGAAAGAGCTTATTTCGGGCTGATAGTATGCTTCAAAATCTTCCATAGCCCAACCATGGGCGTAAAATTTATTTTTCATTGTCCCAGGCACTACATAGATGGTCTTATTCGTTCTTTTCAAAAAGTTATAGACCACCCTTGTATCCAGCCGATTATGCAAAAAAGTTGGATCCCCAGTACCCCAGATCAATAAAGAATCCCCGCGTTCGACATATTCCAACCCGGGTATGGAGTCCCCCAAAAGCTCCAGCACCGCATAAGTCGTGTACATTTTCGTATTTGAAGCTGGCGTAAAATGTTTATTGCCATTGACGTCCATGACAAACTTATTTGCCGTTAAATCATATAATGAAAATCCATAAAAATGATCATTCAATATTTTGGATCCCTGAAGCATCCGATAGACGTCTTCAAAATCTTGTGACTTTACTATGCGGGTAGAAAATAGGACAAGCCAAAGCAGTAATATCGCGCGCAGAATTTTTTTCATTGGTTCAAACATACAAAAAAGAGCGCCAACTCCTTTTCCCCTATTGCCAAAATTCAGATACAAATTACTAAAAACGGCAAAAGGAGGAATTAATTCCTCCTTTTGCATTATTCATATCTATTAGTAGCCTGGATTTTGGGTGAGGCTACCATTGCTTTTATTGATTTCTTCCTGTGGAATTGGGAAATAAGCATTTTTATCCGCATATGTTTTGCTTTTAAAGACCGGGAGAATACCGCCTTCGAACTTCGCATAATTTGCGATAACGTCTTTCGCTATGCCCCAACGCACTAAATCAAAAAAACGATGCCCTTCCATGGCAAGTTCCAACCTTCTTTCAAAACGAACAGCTTTGCGCGCCTGATCAACACTTGTGAACGCCAGGTAAGGTTTTACCTCATACTTCGCAGCTGGCACTCCCTTTTCTGTCAATTTCGCTGGCAATTTTGCGGCGCGCAGACGAATTGAATTGACATATTTTAACGCATTGGGAAGATTACCAAGTTCAACTTCACATTCCGCAGCCATCAGAATCACATCGGCCAAACGCATGATATTCACATCCAAATCAGTAACATAGGCTGCTCCTGCCTGAGTATGTGCAGCATGCTGGCTCTTTGGAATCATTGTCTTTATACCTGTAAATGGACCTCCGTGCGGGCGACTACCCTCTTCTGGACGCAACCAGGCATCCCCCGGAAACACTCCATAATCCAAAAAGTTAACACCACGACGGCCTACTGTGTAATCAAGACGCGGATCAAATTTTAAATTTAAATCTAATTTATAATTCGCAATTGCGGTCTTGTCAGTCAGTAGGATATCAGACGTATAAGGATTATTACGATAAGACTCATCTAACATCGGAAGACCATTTGCATCTACTTTATACGCGTTAACAAGATCAATGGAAGGTTGGTAGAAACCACAACAACCGACTGGGTTCGTTCCATTCAATCCGCCCAGCATATCTCCTACATTGGCATTATCGCCGCCACCATCTGGATTTATAGCATGTTTCGCTACCAAAAGAGCCTCAGGACCATTTTCCTTATTCACATCGTAATTATCTTGGAAAGGCATTGTCGTGATATCCCTGCTACCGATGACTTCTTTAAATAATACTAAAGCTTCAGCATATTTTTTTTGATAAAGGTATAATTTTCCTAAATATGCTTTTGCAATGCGCTGATCCACCCTTCCGCCTTCACCATTGATCTTCGTATCAGGCAAATTAGCTATCGCAATCTTAAGATCGTTTTCAATCATGGGCTGTACATCTTTGTCATTTTTGACAACCTTTGCATCATCGATACTGGTATTTTCATCTACATAAGGAATGTTTTTAAATATACGCCACAGAAAGAAGTAATAGTGAGCGCGTAGCATTTTGGCTTCACCTTCTATTTCCTTTGCACGATCAGCTTTAATCGTTTTGCTGCCATCTTGATCCTCCTTCAATAAGCGGAGTGTTGTATTGGCCCGGAGTATCCCTTCATAATACACCTGCCACATTGTGCTCAAGTTGTCGTTAGAGGAGATTGTGGTAAACGATTCGATCATATTCATATTCGGCTGATCGGTGATCACCGATCCCTTGTGCGCATTATCGGACGTTATTTCTCCAAAGATCCATTGGCTTGGTGCTGAGCCATAGTTCCCCCAAGTACCGTTTATATTACCGTTCATAATCCCATAAGCCCCGATCAAAGTTGCCTCTACACCTTTCTTACCCTCAATTTGTTCTTCGATTAATTCGCCTTGAGGATTTTTTTCCAAAAACCCTTTACTGCATCCAAATATGCCTAAAGTTGTCAGTCCTAACAGACTGTATAATAGAATAGTTCTCTTTTTCATTTTAATTGCTTTATAATTTCGTTAAAAACCTAAACTTACGCCCAACATATATTGTCTAGATTGTGGGTACACCCCAAAATCAACCCCCAATGCCGGATAATCCGAAGGTGTTGCCGATACCTCAGGGTCTAGACCTTCATATTTTGTGATGGTGAATAGATTTGTTACTCCGACATAAGCCCTTAATTTTTTCACACCTGTATTCGCGCCAAAGAGTTTATCTGTAGAAAAATTATAACCAATCTGTAAGTTTTTCATTTTAAAGAAGCTGGCATCCTGCACGAAATAGCTTGAAGACGCATACTCATTGGCCGATACTTCTTCTTTTGTCTGTGATGGAATTAAACTTGATGTATTGCTGGTGCTCCACGCATCCAATACACGTACGCTCTTTTGACCATCAAACACGCCAAAATCCGTAAAGTAACGTGTTGCCTCATAATTCTCGTTTCCTTTTGAGCCATAGAAATACATCATGATGTCGAAGTTTCTGTAATTAGCGTTGATATTAAGGGAATACGTAAAATCCGGATGCGGACTTCCGATAACGGTATTATCTTTTGCATCAATGATTCCGTCTCCATTCACATCTTCAAACCTAAAACCTCCAACACGGGCTTTTTCATAAGAAGGATATTGCTTCAATTCCGCTTCGTTTTGGTAGATCCCAGCAACCTTAAATCCATAAAATGCGCCGAAAGGCTGTCCTTTTCTCAAGATAGAGGTTTCCATACTTCTAAAAGCTCCATACACCACATCATTGATACCGGGTGCCAGACCAACAATCGTATTTTTGTTTCTTGAAATATTTGCGCCAATATCAAAGTTTAGCTTGTTCGGATCCGTTTGTTTATGGTGATAATTCAACGAGAACTCTACCCCTTTGTTTTGCATATCCCCAATATTTACATAAGGAGAGGCTGCTCGGCCAACAGCTGTTGCCGGCAATGGCAATGCAAATAACATGTCTGAAGTTTTCTTGTTATACCAGTCAAAAGCACCATCAATTCTTCCTTGCAAAATCGAAAAATCCAATCCAAGGTTTAGCGAAGCAACCTGTTCCCATTTTACATTCTCATTTTGATAATCACTGATCCATAGACCACTTACAAGATCAGTATTTATCGGATAAGAAGCAGAATTAATAGAAGTTGCATAACGTTTTAAATATTGATAAGATGGAATGCGTTGATTACCAGTAATACCATATCCTGCTCTCAATTTCAGGTCACTTAACCAGCTTACATTCTTCATAAACTCTTCTTGCGACACCCTCCAGGCGCCACTCACACCAGGAAAAGTACCGTACTTATTTTTCGAGCCAAAATTTGAAGAACCGTCTCTACGGACTGTTCCACTTAAAATATATCGGTCTTTATAAGAATAATCTACTTTACCAAAAATGGAGAATAATGATCCCAAGGCCCCTTCACTTGAAGCCGAATTCTTGGAAGCCTGGCTCACATAAAAGAAATCTGTGGTATTTGTGATGAAGTATCCATTACCGTTTCCTTGTACCTGCCGATAAGTATTATCGATTGCTTCTGTTCCTAATAGCACATTTAAGCTATGGGCATCATTAAAATTAGCCTTATAGTTCAATGTATTTGTCCAGGTCCATTCTGTATTATAACCTGAAGTCTCCGAAGAGGCGCTGTTCGCACTTCCCTCTGTAAACTCAAGATTTGGATAAGTATAACTTAAATTGTAATAATTTTCATATTTGACGCCAAAGCTTGTTCTAAATGTTAATCCCTTTAATACATCGTATTCTCCAAAAGCATTACCAAAGAAAAAATTGCTTTTGTTCATATTATCCTTAGCACGGTAAGCGATCGCTACAGGGTTTTCTCCATTTCCCCATCCACCTCTAGAACCTGCAAAATTACCACCTTCATCATATACTGGGATAATATTTTTGATACGGTAGGCGAATCCAATCGCACTGCCCTCACCGATATAGTCGCCTGCGGTGTTTGTATTGACACCTATACCATGCCCTTTGGTCATGCTATACTGCATATTTTCGCCAAAACGCAGTTTTTTATTAAAAGCTGAAAAATTCGTATTTGAACGTACATTAAAGCGTTCAAACCCAGTATGAATAACCGTTCCTTTTTGGCCAAGATATCCTCCCGAAACGGCATACGAAGCATTTTCGCCTCCACCCACAGCATTTAATTGATAAGACTGTGTCGGCGCATTCTGGCTCAATTCTTTAAACCAGTCTGTTCCTGCTTTATTCGCTTTCGTAATTTGATAAAATTCTTCTTTGTTGTCAGCATAATTGTATTTGGACATATCCGCATCCGCAGGTGTCACCTTGTTGCCAGACACAGCACCTGCAAGCAAATATTCAGGCAGCGGATCTTTATTGCCATTCAAATCATAAATCTGCTGTGGACTTAACATTTTTGGAAAACGGCCACTATTAGGTACTTGAACACCATAATAAGCATCAAAATTAATTTGTGGTTTTCCAGATTTCCCCGATTTGGTTGTAATGATAACAACGCCGTTATTTGCACGTGATCCATAAATAGAAGCTGCCGATGCATCTTTCAGCACCTGCATTGTTTCAATATCATTCTGATTTAGCCAGCTCAATTTACCTTCAAATGGCACCCCATCAATCACATATAGCGGTTCGTTATTATTAATGGTACTATAGCCCCGGATTTTAATCTGTGGTGTAGAACCAGGTGCACCATCGGTCACAACTTGAACCCCCGTCGCACGACCTTGTAAAGACTCCACAGCACTCGCCGCCGGTGTAGTTTTCAATTGGTCTGTATTGACGACAGCAACAGATCCTGTCAGATCCTTCTTACGCTGCGTCGAATAACCTGTCACCACGACTTCTTCCAACGCATCTTCTGAGGAATTTAAGGAAATTGTCAAATCAGCCTTTCCCGTGACTGTGACTTCGGAGCTCGAGTAACCAATGTAACTCACAACCAATACATCACCGACCTTTCCCTGGATCGTAAATGCACCTTCTGCGTCTGTCGATGTGCCCTTGTTCGTTCCCTTGATTTTCACGGAGACACCTGTGATGGCTTGGCCCGTAGTAGCATCTTTCACTACACCTTTAATAGGTATTTCTTGCAACCTTTTAGTTTTCGTTAACGAAACGACCTCAACTCTACCATGGGCAACAACTCCATTGGCTGACACTTGAGTGGTCATTCCTCCTGTAATGAGAAGAGAACTCATCAGCAGAAAACTCTTATTGAACTTTTGGCCCAATAGGAGATCAAAACAGCATTTTTGGTCCGTTTT
>JAQZAZ010000010.1 GCA_029239355.1 Sphingobacterium sp. | reverse complement strand
AGTCAAAACTAGTCAATTTACATGCCTTTGTTAAACTGGCTGATATTGACAGCATTTATTTTGACACCCCCTACTATCTGGAACCCCAAAAAGGTGGTGAGAAAGCTTACCAGCTGTTGCTTAAAGCGCTTGATAAAACAAAAACAGCGGGACTTGGAGCTTTTGTCATGCGCAATGTAGAACACCTTGCAATCATAAAACCTTATCAAAATGTTTTGGTGTTAAACAAAATTCGTTATCAACAAGAAATTAGAAATCTCGATGAATTGAAGTTGCCAACAGAGGTTAAAATTCAAAAAGCAGAAATGGATATGGCTACGCAACTAATTAAACAGCATAGTCGGGAATTTGACCTCAGCAGTTATAAAAATGAATACAGTGAGGATCTATTAAAAATCATCAAACAAAAAGACAAAGGTAAGCGCCCAACCATAAGAAAGATAAAAGTAGAAAACACAAAAGCGGATGATCTCCTTGCCAAACTCAGAGCAAGTCTGGGGTAATAGATAAACGCTGTCGGTCGCGTCGAATTTGATATACCAGGAATTCGGAATGGTACCATTAACGGTTTACCTTGCTTTCTTAGGTTGCCGGCCGTTCGTCGGCTCATCTTCTCTCAAACTAAACTAGATTGAATAATGTTCTTTCTCAAAAAGGCATGAAAAATATTATTCCTGAACAAAAAGAAGGAAAGCAACTTGATTGCTTTGAAACTGTCGATTTTGAGAGTACTGCGCTGGCCGACTCAGCCTTTGACACTGTCTGCTATGATCTTTCGCGAGTCAATCATTGGTATGAAGTTGCAGAGATTCCGGCCACTACATTCCAACTTACTGATAACAGCGGTGTTCCAATTGATCGACCTTTAGCGATACATGACTACATTAGGCTGAATATTCCCGGTCCCGGACTGCCCAGCAGCGAAGGGTATGATTGGGTAAATGTCGTTAACGTTATTCACGATGTAACACCTGATTATAAACTCTATGCATTGACCCTAAAACCTTGCCCAAATCCACAACATCCCGAAAACAAAGATACCGCTCATTTTTTTGAAGGGGTCTCTTCCTCAACCTTTTTGGTGGAACAAAGACGTAATAGTATCTTAATTCAGTATGCTGGACGGAATGAAATTATCAATGTAGAAAATCATAGTTTAGCAGATAATATTAGGAACCTAATCATTGGATTGGCTGCAAAAATTGGTGCCTCCTATCCGCAATGGAAATTGCTCGTCAAAGGCCTTGCAGACCGAATACGCAATAAATAAATTACGATCGAACAGTGTAATGAATTGTAAGAGTTAGTAGCGCCAATAGACAAACCATTGTGTTAATATTTTTCGTATATTTATGAATAAATCATAAGGAGTTTTTGGGTTACTATGAACACTGATTTTCAGTCTAACAATCAAAATACGATCAAACTTCAGCATTTTGGTAGTCTTGTAGTTTTGGATGAACAATATACCATTGTAGCTCTAAGCGAATTTGCAGCAGTTAAAGCCAATCTATCTACTGCTGCACTATTACGCAGCAACTTTTTCGAAAGCTTTGCCAAAGCCTTTGGTGATGTTATTCAAAAGATAGCGAATGTCTTGAATGAGTTACGCGAAAATGGGCAATCACGTCATATCTTGCCCATAAAAGTGTTCCAAGAACGTGTCTATTTCAAATTTAGGTTATATCAAGGTTATTTTTATATCGAATGGGAGCTACAGCATAAAAAATATATCTCCGCAAAAAAAATAAACGAATTCAACTTTTTGCTCGATACGATCCAACCTAATAATTGGGATCGGGTATGTTTAGCAATCAATAGATTATTAAAGTATGATCGCGTTTTTGTTCTCCAGATCCAGGAAACCGGATATAGCGAGGTAATTGCTGAACACACCTCCAATGGTAAACCTTATTTTAGAGGAAAGGAATTTTCAAGAGATTTCATGCCCAAAGAGGCCTTGGAATATTATAGCAGCTACTCGTATCGTTATATTCCAAATATCAAGAAAGATGATCAGTGTTTTGTTTATGTAAAAGATAGCATCGATACACTTTCGAGTTTATTACGCCCTCTTCCCCACCTTCATCACCTTTTTATGGAAAAGATCAATGTTCGGAGCACATTGTTTTTTCGTATTTGTATAGATGACCAGTTTTGGGGCCTCGTTGTCGCTCAACATGAACAAGAAAAAGAAGTGGATTTACAACAACGGAAACTATGTACTTTTGCCATTCAGGCGGCAACCAATAAATACGAAAGCCAGATTAAACAGAACCTACTCGAAAGAACAGAACTCCTGAATACTGCGGAAGAAGAACTTAAAAAAAGTCTTTCTGAAAACAAAATGGTGAATTGTGCACTCGTGCAGCACATAGAAACTCTTACCCAATTGGTCAATGCAGATGGCTTATCTATCTTTAACCAAGGCGATGTATTCAATCACGGGCATACACCAAATAAATCCCTGTTTTATGAAATCATTCAATTTCTCCAGCTACATACTGATAAAGAATTATTTAAAGATTATAACTTTAGATTAAATCACCAACAACATTTCAATGAAAAATTAAATTTTGCAGGACTAATGTACCTCAAAGTTGGCTTAGAAAATGACTATTACCTTGTATGGTTCAGAAAAGCAAGCCAAAGTCGTGTGATGCAAATCGGACAGAATCAAAACGAGCTTCGGACAGCTGATGACTTAAGATTCTGGGAGGACGTTCGTTATGACGTAGCCAAACCATGGAATGATGCTGAAGTCAATTTTGTCTTGCGTCTGAATCACATTATCAAAGAATCTATATTTAAAAAGCTCAAAGAAAGACAATTACTCAACGAAGAGCTATTGAGCCTGAACAATGAATTGGAAATGTTTACTTACACCTTATCCCATGATTTGAAAAACCCCTTATCAATTTTGAAAATGGGCATTCAATTTTTGCAACAACACTCCAATGATATCGACCTTTCAAAAACCAATAAATGGTATCAAAATTTTAGTAGAAGTGTTTCCAATATCGAAGATATCATCAATAATATGGTCCAATTAAGCCAACATCGTGCAAGTATTCTGGACAAGGAACCCCTTCCCATGGCATACACATTACAACGGATCTTTCAAGAAAGTAAAACGTTGTATGGTACGCCTAACTGCCAGTCTTATTTTGGTCAATTGCTACCAATCTGGGGTGAAAAGAGTGCTGTTTATCAAATCTTCACTAACCTTATTGTCAATGCCATTAAATATTCTGCTCAATCCGAAAAGCCCATTATCGAGATCGAAAGTGCTAATCAAGACAGCATGACTTATTACTGCATAAAAGACAACGGCATAGGAATCCCTGGGAATCACCTACCACATATCTATGAAATGTTTACCCGGGCTGACAATGTAGGTGAAATTCCGGGAACGGGGATTGGATTGTCACTTGTCAAACGTATCATGGAACGTCTTGGAGGCAGTATAGAAATCGAATCAAAACCTGGTGTTGGAACAACCGTACACCTATATTTCCCTATAGTAGGAACTTTCCCAGATCATATGCTCCCAGATTGAGCCAAACAAACATTTAATACATAAATTGGAAAATCTAGGGCAAATTTTTCTTTGTTAATTTTCTATAAATAACAAGCGCTATAACAAAAATAAAGATAAAAATAAAAAGCCAAATCCCCGGTTCGGTATACCATTCATTTGAATTCCCAGTATTTAACGCTTCCATCTGCTTCGATGCTTGCAGTATCAATAAGCTTAATACGATAGTTAATATATTCATGACAATTTATCGATTGGTTCAATATATATTGAACCTTCCTCATCCAGAAGTAGTTTGAATTGGATTAGTTTAAACGAATTTACTTTTTGATTGTTCTTTAAATAAAGTACTAAGTGTACACATATGTTTTTCAAAAATTACAACAATGGAAAAGATGTTTCAACATTCAATAGTAAAACAAGGTTTAATTATTGCCTATTATTTTAGTAATAGATGGTATCGTAAATGCCTGTTTAATGAGAGCAGCATCCCGGCCTCAAATAATACTGATTCTGTTAAGCGTTCAGAGACAGATATTAAAGAGCCTCATAAATATAAAAGATCCAGTAATAAGTGGCCGGAACATAAAGAAAAATCCGACTGGGATGAAGATGTAAAGAATCCAGCTATTCCCAAAGAAACAGATTGACCATTAATGTCAATCTGTCTGAATTTGTAGCTGACGATTTTTATCAAAACGAATATCACGAATAAATACCATTCTCTGATCTCCGGTTTTCGTTGTCCGACCGTGATAAACGCAACGCAGTTTTCCATTGCGGTCCTTAAATATGCTGTTGTGTCCCGTACCCGAAATGATTCCACCACTGTCGGTGTTTTTTTGTATGATCGGATTGGTGCTGGATTTAATGTAACTTCCCAAAGGGGATGCAGAAGTCGCATAACCAACGGCATAGTTTGCCCCTCCAAAATAATTAGCGGAATACATCATATAATATTGCCCTTTCGCTTTTAATAAAAACGACCCCTCCGTCCATCTCCTATTGATTTCTCCCGAAACTACCGAACGGCTTTCCCATTCAGATTGTACATCATTCATAAATTCAGGTGGCCGTATTAGTAATACTGGTTGCCCAATGATTTGTTGCATACTGCTGTCCAATTCGACACCGTAGACCCAACTTTCTTCAACATCTTTATACCCCCATTTGGATTTGGCCCAATAAGCAATTTCAGAATCAATTGGATGTTCATAACAACAACGGGAATAAAACAAATAATTTTTGTTGTCGGTATCCCGAAAAACATTGGCATCAATAATGGGATACCCAGGGTCAAACAGCGGCTTGCCCGTTAGGTCTATAAAGGGGCCCAATGGATTATCGGCAACAGCAATACCTATGCGATAGTTCTCCAATTCGTTATCGGGATTTTCCTTCCAGTGTGCGCTGTAATACATATAATATTTATCATTGACTGCGTATACTTCCGGCGCCCAAAAGTCTTTCATGCCCCATGCTTTAGGCTGCTTTCCATCATACACCTTCCCTGATTCTTTCCAATGTACGAGATCTTTAGAACTATATGCTATAAATCCTTTTTCTGTACCTCCTGTTCCATACAGGTAATAGTGATCACTCGCTTTATCGTAGAGGATGAAAGGATCCCCAAAAGCAACACCAATGGAACCTGCAGATTGATCCAAAGTATCTATTAATCTAAATTTAGCACTATCAAATTTGGGAATTACAATACCGGTACTCTTAGCGGAGGAAAAATCTACGGGTACTATAGCCGTACGTCGTGGAGCTACTTGCTGATCAGAAAAATGTGTATGGCAGACATAATACCACTGTTTTCCTTTCTGAAATAAATCGCCATGTCCAGTACCGGCAAAGCCGCTGTTATTTTGGCTCAATAACGGGCTAGTTCCTATTTTCTCCCAGGGGCCATACACATTGTCGGACACCGCTACGCCTACAGCATAATCCTTATTTCTAAAATCATTGGCAGAATAAAACATATAATAATGATTCCCATGACGCAAAACAGTGGGCCCTTCGCTAACCGGCCATCCTGAACCAGCAGTATTCTCCCAAGGAAGTCCAGCATGTAGACATTCTCTTAATGTCTCTTCCTTAATCCCAGAATAGTCCCTTTTTAATTCAGCGACAAAGATGCGATTCCCTTCCTTGAGCCTGACGTGAAATAAATACTTTTTACCATCCTTATCCCTAAATACATAAGGATCAATCTGCTTCCCTCCTTCTATAAGTGTTCTGGGAATATCCTGTTTAAAAGGACCGATAGGGGAATCACTGACAGCGATCGCAATTTTTTCATCAGCAGTATATGCCATGTAAAATTTCCCCTGCTCAAACCATACTTGCGGTGCCCAAAAACTCTTGCTTCCAAATACATCTTCTTTGATCAATGCAAATCCTGCTTTAGCACCTATTGGTCCCTGCCAGTGCTTCAGATCCTGAGACTTGTACACTTTAAAACCCAATTGCTTATCACCATCACCATTAGTACCATACAAGTAGTAATAACCATCGTGATAGAATATCGTTGGATCAGCTTGAAAAATTCCATTTTCGGATACCGACAGCCATTCGTTGGAATCGTTTAAAAGTGTGACAATACTAGCTCTGTGCATTGCGTAGCCCAGCGGCAGGATGCCGTACAAAATAAAAAGGAATGTATAAAATTTAATCTTTTTCACCGAATACAATTTAAGTTCACACTAAAATTGAAAAAATAATTTCAATAGCATATGTGATATTGTATCAATGAAAGATCAATTTGTATCTTTTTTCTTATTTTCACTCTTTGTTGTTTTTTTTATTGTGTGTGATATCTTCACCTTTAATTTCATTTTCTTTTGATTCTCTGCTATCGAGATTATTTTTGTTTAAGACCGTATTTCCTTTCACATTCTTAGTCGATTTATTCCTGCTTTGCCTATTCATCGTCTTTAATTTTAATAAAACCATCTTGTCTATAGAACCCTTATCACCGACTTTTTGTTGAATTCATTTTAAATAAACTATTTATTTTTCTCATCTGTTCTACTAATGAATAGCGAATAATTTTACATTAAGCGCGATGAAAAAAAGAGAATTATGTTTCATTTTGCCAATAGTAATTGCTTCATTTGTGTGTGCCTGCAGCAACCAATCACCGCAAGAAAAGGCCGCCGATCGAATGGAAAAAGCCCCAAACAAGGTTATGGAAGCCAGTGAAGATGCGCTAGCAACATCGGAAAACGCCACGGCTAAAAATACCGATGCAATAATTTATTCAAATTTAGCAGCGGCCAATGAAGTTATATCCAAAATGCCCGCACCGCAACTGTCAAATAATGAAGCTAAATCATTGTATGCAAAGCTGGGAAAAGCTGTTGTTGACCATATCAATCTCAAGACTGCAAAAGAAGTAAGGGATGAAGAAAATGCCATGAAGGAAATTGAAAAGGAAAGTAAGGGTAAACGTCAGGCAGGAAAAATAACACAAACAGATTATGATAATATCCTGAATATTCAGCGGACTGCAATGCTATAGCAAAGTCAGCCAATTGGGGAATATAAGCATTTAGAAAGGAGTAAACAATAATGGATAAACAGAAATTCCAAAACTGCATTAGCGCCTGTTGGCAGTGTGTTACAGCCTGTCAGTCGTGTGCCCTCGCTTGTACCAACGAGAATGATATTGAGATGATGGCGAAATGTATTGCTTTAAATATAGAATGTGCGATATTAGGCTCAACCACAGCTCAATTGCTTGCAATAGATAGTTTTTATGCAAAAGAGCTTGTTAAGATTTGTGCAGAAATTTGTTCTAACTGTGCTGAGGAATGTTTCAAATATAAATACAAACATTGCCAGTCCTGCGCGAAAGCTTGTGAACATTGCGCTATTGCTTGCAATGCAATATTTGTTTAAAAAGGTTGCGATAGCGTATCCAGTGGAAAAGAAAAAAATGGAATACTAATTTAATATTCCATTCTCGAAGGCAAACTTGACTAAATGTGCGGTATTTTTCACGCCAGCTTTATCTATTAGATTTTGACGGTGTCCCTCCACCGTACGTTTGCTCAAAAAAATCTTATCTGCAATTTCGATATTAGTATATCCCTCAGCTATAAGTCCCAAGACTTCAAGTTCACGCTCAGAAATCTCAAAATTAGTTCGTGTTCCTACCCTATGCTGCGCATATCGCTGACCAGAACGTATCTGATCTAAAAGTAACATAGAGATTTCCTCGCTTATATATCTGCCTCCATTGGCGATATGATTAAGTGCAAAAAGTAATTCGTTATAACCAACATTTTTTAATAAATACCCTTTAAGACCATACTCAAAGGACTCAATAACATAATTAATTTGATTCAGCATCGAGAGTATAACCACTTTTATATTCTTGTCAGTTTGATATAAAACCTGTAAAAGTGCTATTCCATCCATTCCAGCCATATTAATATCTGTCAATACAATATCTGGCTTCGAATCCGGATTTGATTCCAGATAATTGAGCGCTTCTCTCCCATTGGACGCTTCCCCAACAACTTCAAAATTGTCATGGGATTCCAAAAGCAATTTAATACCATTTCGTACCACCATATGGTCCTCTACCAACAGGATTTTTGTCATATCGTCTTTTTAAATAATTAATTTAAGCACCATACCCGTCTCCAGAGCATCGTTAATAATTGTAGCGCTATAAAGCTCTACCACTTTTCTTAATCGCATGGGGCCATCTTTGCAATTCGTTTTTTGCAATACATTATCGTCTTTAAGATAAGGTAGTACCTTGATCAAGATAGCGAAATCAATGAGTTGCACGGATATGGAAACTGCCTGAATGGTTATCTCATCGTTTAAGTATTCAAATAGTGCGATAAGTAATTTAAACAGGTGCACTTGAATATGATGATGAAGCTCTTTCAAATCCGGGTCAAGTATAATATCGATATTGAAACCCAGTTTCTGTTTATACGAAGCCACAACGTCATCAATGGCATGAAAAATTCCCAAATCACTTAATATCGGATTATAAAGGACTATCGCTTTATTGCGTAATTCTATGATCAAAGAAGTCAATGAATCACTTAAGCAACGTAATTCTTCAAAATTGCCATATCTATTGGTAAAATTCTGTAATGTAATACGCATCCCATACAATTCCTGTGCAAGATCATCTCTAAAATATCGTCCAATACGTGCTATGTCTTCCTGTTGATTCCGGATTATGGATTTGTAAAAGTCTTCCTGACTTCCACCCCAAATTTGTTTAAGAGGTTGTCCTCCGTCATTTTCCTGTGATTGATCTATATATAAGTTTTTGTCATCGTTCCCCATGGTATGGTGCTTTTATACTATGAATAATAACCATTATTACAGTTGAACAGTTTTTATTAATTGACAACTACGTAAAACGTAGCTGTACAGTTTATAGTACTACGTATAAATACGTAGTAATTCAGGATAAAGAATGGATTTGAGTAAGGAAAACACTTGTTGTTAAAGTAAAAAACACCTTAATATTTTTTTTAACAATGCGATTAATAGCGTCAATTAAAACATATAACTAACTTAAAAACAAACAGTTATACAGTAAACAAAATTACATAAACAGAATTTAAATTTAAAAAAGCTGTTTTTTATCTATTTTTTCTAGCACCCTAATTGTAGTAACCTAGGCACTAATAGACACTTAAAATTGGTAATATGGGAAATACAACAATCGATCAACTGTTTAAGGAAAAAAGACCTACATTAAAATATTTGGCTGCGCAATTTACGAGCGATCCAGATGAGAGAGAAGATTTAGTGCAGGAAACTATGGTTAGATCTCTATCTTCCATAGAAAAGTTTTTAAAACATCCAAAGCTTATGTCCTGGTTGTATATTATAATGAAGAATACATATATTAATCAATATACTCGGAATAAACGGTTGGAAAACTATCGCAATGAATACATAAGCACCGGTTATGCAAATGAAATCACAATTAATCGCGGCGAGAATAACTTTATAGCATCGGATATACAGCACGCCCTTAATAATTTACCAAAAGATTATTACAACGCTTTTGCACTATTTTTGGAAGGTTTTAAATACTATGAAATTGCGGAGCACTTGCAGATCCCCGAAGGAACTGTAAAAACACGCATCCATATGGCGCGCAAGTCTTTGCAAAAGCAACTGAAAACATATTCTAAAAGTATTTATTAATAACAGCAATCCTTTGTACAAAGCAGGCGCACGTAAAGTGCCTGCTTTTGATTTATCTTTTTTGACGTTTAATTCGTAACGGCTACGTGTGCTATCCCGTATATTTAGTATATTAGGTTATTTCTAATAAAATTTGGTTTATTAACGTTACGATATGAGACACAAATTAAAATTATTATCACTGGTTGTTACTAGTGGTTTATTATTGATGATATCCTGCCAATCTGTTTCCGATGACAACCAAAACCGGATACGAGTCAGCGGTGAAGGAAAAATCAGAATCATGCCTGACCAGGTCACCCTAACAATAAATACGGCATTCACCAAGCCTCGGATGGTAGATGCTGTACGGGAAACACAAAATATTGTCGATAGTGTTATTGCTATTCTTGGAAAATATGGCAATAAAAAGGAGGACATAAAGACAAGTAGTGTCTCTGCAAACAAAGATTATCAATTTATCGGAAATACGAATAAATTTGTCGGTTATCAAGCGCAACAGACCATCGATTTTGTTTTACACGATCTATCCAAATTCACGGAATTGACGGGTAAATTACTCGAAACTAAAATCAGTGGAATTGGTTCAATCTCATTTGACCATTCAAAAGCCGATAGTATTCTTCGGGAAGCCGACCTCATCGCGTATGACGATGCGCTAAAATCAGCCCAAAAGTTGGCTTCACGAGCTGATGTAAAGATTGGAAAACTGCTATTTTTATCAAATGATGGTAGTGCGTCGAATGAATCTACTGGGTATAGAACAGGAATGGCTTTAGAAACATTTAATAAAGCTTATGGCGGCGAGGGTTTTAAGATAGCGCCGGAGGTGCTTGAATTTAAAAGGACGATATATACCGAATTTGAAATAAAATAGCATACCTACCGCAAAACAGGATCGAACATGGGCATGTCTTTCGAAATCAGTGAGCAATGATCGCGTAAAAAGCTCTATTTCCGAATGATGCGGAAGCAGAGCTTTTAATTCAATTGCAATTAAGGAATAATGGTCAATATGGCATTTGCACTACGTGCGTTAATAGCGGGATCATACATACATCCTATCGTGGTGATTCCCGAATTAAATATGCCCAGATTGTTGGCTTTAACCTCATACTCATAGATTGATTTCCCCTTTGACAGGCGATCCATAAAGTAATTTGTCGAAGCATCTTTCGAACTATAATAATACCCCTTACGCCATTGGTATCCAGAAGGGCTATACACAGGCTCTACACCAGCTGGGCGGCTATCTTTCAGATGAACATATTGAATGGGGTCATCATTGATCACTGTAATCCTAACTTTGACCCATTCACCCAATTTGGCCTCCTTGGTTTCTACCCATTTCCCTTTTCGCTCTACCAGATATACTTTCTGAACCGAAAGTGCATTTGTACTGGATTTCACCTGATCAAGATCAGCAAAATACTGATGGACAATACTTCCATAAATAACTCTGTCATTGTGGTTTTGTATTTGAATAGCCTTATCAGTTTGCAGTTCTACTTGATCAAATTGCTTACTGACTTCTCCAACAACATTGTTACTCAGGTCAGCCTCTTCCTTATCGATCAAAACACGCACTGTGTTTCCGGTAACAAAATCCTTCGGATTGTCCGCTAATAATAGCGCATATACAGCATCTACTGTCATCCAGGTGCTATACCAATGATTGGCCTGTTTGTTATAATAGATCCATTGGGTGACTTGATTCAGCTTCGACGGGTTATTTAGTTTGTAAGCTTCGACGAGATAAGATTGTAAACTAATCTTATTGTGTTGATTCAAAATACTTTTCCAGTACATTCCTTTTTGTGCATCGACAATAGCCTCTTGACCAAGTCTATTTTTGATTTCCATACTTTGTTTACCTTGCCCAAATAGCTGGTTAACAATCCATGCTTTAGCCGCCAGTCCCGCATTTCGACCGGCACTGTGTAAGGGGGAATTAAGCAATTTGCGCTGCACCGATCGGAGTGAATCTTGCGGGAAAGGATTGAATTCAGTCCAATACCGTCGCGCAAATAAATAGTCTATCCCGATATCGACACTGGCCTTGGACGAAAATATGGCCGGATCGCGATCAAGGTATTGCGTAAGCTTTAAAGCAAGGTCACGCATATCACTGTTGATTAAGGTTCTGTCCAAATAGAGTACCTTCCCAATGATTTCCAGCATACGGATGCTAATTTCAGTATTGGCTTGCCCCCCGTCAAACCAAGCAAACGAACCATCTTTGGATTGATTATTTTTTATCTTTTGTTCAACGGTACTGATTTCCGATTGTATATCAGCATTAAAAAACAAAGCAATTGCTTTCAATCGTTCCTTTTCTTCCTGCATATCCCGTAGCCAGGGCATTTCTTCCATTTTGAATTCATTTAAACTGCTATTCACTTCTAATCGTCCTTTTTTTGATCCGGCATCCAATTTTTTGAAATAGTCTGTCACTGCAGGATAATGTAGCTGTATGTATTGTACCATCTTGAGGCCAAACCACTTGCTGCTCAATTGTTCATTACATTCGTAGGGATAGTTTTTCAAATAGTCCAATGCAGAGAGTATTTCTAGGATAGGATTGCTTTGCACTTGTACCCTTCCCGTGAGGTTATCCCTAGTATTTCCTTTTAATGTATATGTTTTGGATTCCCCTGCTTTTAGAATAATTTTCTCGGAATCAGCAACCAGAATTTTATTTGGTAAAACCGGAATTTCAATAATTTCACCGTCAGAAAACTCATTGCCAGCCGCAAGGATGCGAATCTGTATTGTTGGATATTCAGCGGGGATTTCCAATGTCCATTCTACAGTTGTATTATTGGATGCTGCCACACTAAAGTTTTTTAGCACGGAATCAACGCGAAAAGTTGCCGAAACGACCTGATTATTTCGTGGATCAATAAGCTCTATTTTCGTATTTCCCTGAATACGCTCCTTAGTCAGATTTTGAATTTGTGCCTTGATCGTTATCTGGTCATTGGTTCTAAAATAGCGTGGAATATTCGGGCGTACCATCAGCTGTTTTTGTGTTTGCGTAAAATAGGTACCTCCAGCTGATGCCAGTTCCTGAGTATGTGCAAAAAGTAACAATTTCCATTTTGTCAATGCTTCGGGACTGTCAAATTCGAAGCTGGTATTACCCGCTTCATCGGTATATAAATTGGGATAGAAGAAAGCGGTTTCCTGAAGATTTGTCCGAGCCTGAATCTGCTTGAATTGATTGTCAGCAGCGGCATCAACCCCACTACCATCCCTTTCAATAGCACCCATTCCAAATTCGGCAAGCTTCTCATTCGCCGTGCTTCCTACAGCTTGCGGTACATCGAACAACGCCGAGGCGGGTAAAGGTTGTGACTGCTTTGTTGCACGGGCAGCTCCGCGGATTCGTATTGTGCCAACTTCAGCCCGAAGCCCCCTGTCTCGCAATTCGTCGTACATGCTCACTGTTGACATGTAGGCTTGGTTATCTATTACTTCATATAAGGAGTCGTCCCGCTCCAGAACGCTTCCCCTATAGCCCTCGCGGTTCAATAACAAACCATAGTCATAAATCTGGTCCCGTTGATTATCGGCATTAGGACCGTAATAATAAGAGACAAACATGTCTCCCGAACTGATCTGCTGTCTAAAAGCATTGTTGATGTAGTAATAATTGGTCCTTGGAGAATAAGGGTAACGCAACTGAAAAGAACCGAAAGCATTACTGGCAAATGCGTCCAAGGATGCGTCATACATCGTTGCCAACACTTCTGTAGCTATAGTTTTATCCTCCTGCTTTACCGTAAAGCTCCATTTTTCTTTTTGACCGGGCATTATTTTATCCCTAAATGTCTTGGTTTGAATTCTTAACTCCTTATTCTGTTGAAAAACAGGAATCATAATTGGTGATAGTGTCAGTTGATTATTAACAACAAAAAGCGCATTCAGCTGTAATTGACCGGTGACATCTTTTTCATCCAATACAAATTGATAGTCAATACGACCATTTTTCCAATTCAGAACTTTTGTATCTAATTTTTGCGAATTTCTCTCGCGCAATAATAACAGTTTCCTTGCATTTTTCACATCAGTCTGCAGCATGATAGTAACCCGATCACCGATCTTATATTTATCTTTATCCAACCGGTAAGTGAAAAACTCCTGCTCATTTAGTTTCTTATCTTTTGACCGGTATAAATTCGTATAGCCGATCGCGCGTACGGTATCGCCTTCCTGTATGCTGATGGCTTCGATCTGGTATCTTCCCCAGTGGAATTTTAATGAGTCCAAGATGATCTTACTCGTATCGGCGTTTTTAAAATCATAACTGGCTATTTTGGTTTTTTTCTCTTCTTTTTGGAGCGAAATAGGATCAAAATAAAGTGGGAAATACTTACTATAAAGCTCTTGTGAAAGCAGGTGATATTCTACCCTTCCAAAACTCTCTTGGTATTCCGCTGTCAAAGGAATACTGGTATCTTCCAGCTTATAGATCGTGACCTTTCCGTCGAACTTCATCGGAAACCCGTTTTGATTTTGCTTTAAGATCGTAACTTCGTGCCATTTCTTTTCTTCCATAAGAGCTGGAACCTGAATCTGCAACTGCCATGGACGGGATGAATAAACATAAGCACCAGAAGCCGCCTGCATCTCCCCTGTTTGGTTAACCACCTCAGCCTGATATGTCAATACATAGTCTTTCAGTCCGGCAAATTGCCGATCCATCAAGGGTACCCGAATTGTAAAATCCCCTTTTTCATCAACGGTTGTTGTCGAATCGCTATAAACAATATTCTTTCCTTCCTTCGCATGATAGAAGGATACTTTATACTTGACTGCGGCACCGACTAGCGATACGCCAACCAAACTCACTGCTTTACCAACAAATACCGCAGTATCTTTTGCTGTATAAGTCAATTTATTCGGCTCAAAAATTATTTCAAATGTCGGTCGCTTATATTCTTCGACCCGGAAATAGTGTTGATCAAGCTGTTTTGAGTTATAAAATACCAAGAGATTATAGTTCCCATTCAATGCCTTTGATGGCAGCTGGAAACTCGCGTTGGCAGACCCAAACAGATTCGTTGTCAAGTTGATCGAGTCTCTCTTCTGGTGATTGGCATCCTGCAGATAGACTTTCACATTTTGCTTTTCTAAGACCTTGCCCTGCTGTATATGATCATCGTAAAGAATTGTCTTAAAATAAACGATTTGCCCAGGCCGATAGATTGCTCTATCCAACAAGCTAAGTGCACGCATATTCCGCTTATTATTGCTTTCGGCTGATTGGCTTCGGTTGTTTTGGTAATAAACATGATTTTCGTTATCCACAGGAGTTAATGTTTTTTCCCCAGATAGCAACAATGCATGATTGCGTAGGTAACCCTCATTTTTTTGGGAATAGGTCGACTTAAAGCTGAATTCGCCGACAGCATTGGTCTTCAATTGCGCGATCAATTCAGGAAGAGCATTGTCTACAAGTTGGTACAACGTTGCGCTTTGATTGGCATAGGGTGCTCCAGTTTTTCTGTTCAATAACAAACCCGAATATATAAACTCATCGGTAGATTTTACATCTATATTCCCGGGTACAAATGCATCTGAAATAATAAGCTGAGATACAGCGACATCCTGCTCCTGCCCATTATCTTGAAAGAGTCTATTATTCCCGAGCAAAATGGTATAAGTACCTCCTTTAAGGGGGTTAATTTTATAAATTGTATTGTGCGTCGTATAATCACCAAACGCTTTCAAAGGTACTTGTTCCTCATAGACCAGCGCTGCGTCTATCGTAGTCCGATAGCTTACAGAATCATATTTTATCGTATAGTGCTTTGAACGCTTCGGCATCAGGCTCGTATTATACACCCGGATATAAAGGCTGTCTACATTTGTGTGATAGATTTGGACCGGTACATATTCGTCAGTCGGTGCCGTTTTCTTGTAATTTAAGGTAATGGAAGCCTTCTTGATTTCCTTCATTAAATTAACTGCGTTCGAAATCCATGGCGATTTTGGGTACTCTTTTAAGGTTTTTTCAAGATAGGTAACTGCAGTAGGCTTCTTCCCGATATCATTGAAAGCCGTAGCTATCTGATACAATAAAAAAGCGTTATAGTCACTTTTATTACTAGCTATATTTTTCAGGTACTCGTCCACTCTTTCATCGATATGATTCCATTTCCAATCATAAGACATGATATAGCTGCGGGCATCCAAATAATTATTTTCCGTACTGATAGTTAGCAATCTCTCTTTAAGTTTATCCTTATTAGCCGTGTTGACATCCTTTAATGTATTTAAAAAATCCAGGTATTGGTAGCTTAGAAAATGGTATAATGTAGGATTCAGGCTGAGGTTACGGGTTTCGACAAACAGACCTTTCCAACGTGTTATGGGGTTGGCACTTAATCCGTTTGCGTCCGAAATTGACAGGCAAAAAATAGAATCAATCATCTGTATTTTACCTTTTGCGTCTTTTGCCACAAATTTGTTCTGGCTTTTACTTGCATACTGGTTGATATTCGAAAATAAATAGCTTGCATAAAAATTTTGAAGGACCGCTTTTTCTGCCTTTTCAGCTGTGCGGATATTGTTTTCAAAATGATTCTGTATACGTAGAAAAGAAGAATCCTCAGATTGGTTTACTTCCAACACTTTACCTTCCGCCAAAAATGCCCGCATCCATTCCGCATGGTCTTTGGAGCGTCGGGCTTCGGCTTTGATATCGGCTAATAAGGGTAAGGTCTGCGCATAGTTTTTTATGGAAATAAGCCTTTCGACTTCGTTCCACTTTGCCAACTGCTTGTCTGAACCAAGCTGCTGCGAAAATCCCAAGACCGGGATACATATCAACAATAACCAAATGTATTTTTTCATAAAATATGACGCTAAATATTTACTAAATATCCTGTTTTTTTTTGAGAGGATGCGATAAATTAGCATATTCCATAACTGTTTAAAAAAAAATACTTCACCCCCCGACGAATACAGCATACTACTATCCTCATCTTATTTACGGCTGCGTAACCATTTGTTGGTACTGTACAGTTTGATTGCTAGGTATCACTAAATGGTTAATCAATATTTTTTTATATATTTAATAAATAATTCACATCCAGTTAATATCAGTTTCGTTCCTTTATAATAGGATAATTAATGGAGTCACCACTTTAATGTATCAGTTATGAAAGCGATCAACTATTTTTTCCAAAGGATTATATTTCGAATCTTTTTAGGTCGGTTCAGTTCATTCTATTCACCACTAAGATTCCATAAAAATTAATTCATATTCAGGTCAGTCGATACCACTGGCAACTATATTTCAATAAATGCAGTTAACCAAAGATGCCTTTGGCAAAGATTTTATATGGGGCGTGTCTACGGCTGCCTATCAAATCGAAGGGGCACATGATCATCAGGGCAAAGGTCCCTCCATCTGGGATATCTTTGTAAAAAAGAAAAACCGTATATTTCAGAATCAACATGGCGATCAGGCCTGTGATTTCTATAATCGTTACATACAGGATCTTGCTTTAATGCAGGAAATGCATATTCCAAACTATCGATTTTCCTTATCCTGGAGCCGCATCTTACCGGATGGCATCGGGCGGTCCAATCCATCAGGCATGGATTTCTATGATCGGCTGATCGATCTTTCATTGGAATTGGGGATCAAGCCTTGGGTTACTTTATATCACTGGGATCTCCCACATGCCCTTGAAAAAAAAGGAGGTTGGGTAAACCGTGATGTCAAGGAATGGTTCGGTGAATTTGTTGGCACCTGTGTTACCCGTTATGGAGATCGCGTCACAAACTGGATGGTACTCAATGAGCCCACCGTATTTACGGCAGCCGGTTATTTCTTTGGTGTGCACGCTCCTGAAAGAAAAGGCTTGGGCAACTTTCTCGCTGCTGCCCATCATGCCGCATTAGCACAAGCTCATGGTGCCAGGATCATAAAATCATTACAACCGAACAGCCAGGTGGGAACTACTTTTTCCTGCTCCCACGTCGAGCCATTCACTTCTAGAGAAAAAGACATCATTGCTGCCAAAAAAGCCGATGTGTTACTCAATAGACTGTTCATCGAGCCACTGCTGGGCATGGGCTATCCCACAAAGGAAATCAAAATACTCAATCGAATTGAAAAATACATGAAAGAGGGCGATGAGAAAGAATTACAATTTGACATGGACTTTATCGGTATTCAAAATTATACCCGTGAGATGATCCGTTATGCGATGTTTGTCCCCTATCTGCAGGCTAAGATCGTGACGGCCAAGGAGCGTAAAGTTGAAATGACCGAAATGAACTGGGAAGTATATCCTAGCTCCATTTATCATATGCTGAAGAAATTCAGCAGCTACCCCAATATACCGCCCCTCATTGTCACCGAAAATGGTGCCGCATTCCAAGATAAAGTTGAGCACGGAAAGGTACATGATCCCAAAAGAATGAATTATCTACAACAAGCCGTTCAACATGTCTATCAGGCAAAGAAAGAAGGCGTAAAGGTACGGGGCTACTTTGTCTGGACCTTTTTAGACAATTTTGAATGGGCCGAAGGATATCGCCCACGATTTGGATTGGTCTATGTCGATTTTCAAAACCAACAACGTATCATAAAATCATCAGGGCATTGGTATGCTAATTTCTTAAAATAAACATTACTTATTTTTTTGGCTAACATTCCATATATTAATAAGTTTCAATAGCAAAGGTACCAATAAGATGGCCAGCAGAATACTGATCGCGCTGACGACTATATTTCGTCCATTATCACCCAAGAAGTAAATTAAAAGGGCACCTAACAAACATGGAATTCCAAAAACCAAAATCTTAACCCCTACCAACGTCCGTTCTTCACGGTAATTATTCGGCGAAGCAATAGCCTCTACTAATTCGATGTCATTGGTCTTGAAATAGGCTAAAATTTGCGCTATTTCGGGTGCCGTTAATTCCCGTGGCCGCAAAATTTCTCCTTTTACAACAATCAACAACCCGCTCTTGTCCTGTTGAATGATCTCAATATCCGCTGTTTTGAAATACTTTTTATACTCCATGCGGTTAAGTGCATAGCCTTTGTAATCATTACTCCCGGGACAGAGACAGGAAAAGTTGTCCGCATTCAGTGAGAAAATAATATTGCTATGATCATCCTGGATAGTGTTTACAGAACTTATCACACCCAAGATACAAGTTAATGCCAGAAACTGTAAGATGAACATCCAGAAGGACAGCTGTAATAACCATGATAAAAGCAATGCTAAAAAAATCAAACCAATGAAAAACCATTTTAAGTGGTTCAAGATCATTATCTTACGATTCAGAAAATAGGTTAGCACCACACAAATCAATGGAGCTATACTCGATTTCCAATCCAAAAAAATTGAAAAGATCCCCAATAGGGAAATAAGGCTGAACATAATCGCTGTGGCATAATCCCCCTTTTTACCTAAATTTTTCCGTTCAATTTGGATACTATTTTTCAAGTTTCTGTGCCTTAACAAAAAAGCGTGCTTTCTTGTCGCTATATAGATTATTAATTGGATAAATATAAATATCTTTATCCAATTAATAAATATTGAATAGTAAAGATAGCTTGTCTAAATTCGACTTATGAAGACTTTCCTGTTTAAATCCCATAACATTAAGAAAGGTTTAATCTTCGGATTTGCCTATCTGATTATTGTTTTTATTATTTTCAGTATCATCTATGGTGGATTCAATGGTCTTGCCGATGCGGTCAATAACTTCGGGTCCGCCAAAGGACTTGGCTTTTTGGTTGCCGCCATTGTGATAGGACCATTGGTTGTGCTCCTGCAGGTAATCAACCCAAAAATAGAAGTACTTATTGACCACCAACAGCTGATTATTAAACAGCAGAAAAAAAAAGATCTAAATATCCTTTTAAATAATATTTATGAAATGAAAATAAATCATTCTTTGGTAAACCAGCTTCAGATTTATGACCAGCAGGCACAGCTGCTTGCAACGATCCACCCGCAACACGATACGCAGGTCATTTATAGTATCGCTGCTGAAATCGCGCAGCATGAAATCTTTTTACAGCAAAAAGGACACAAGAAGATTTTCGGCAATCCTGTTGAAACGATATCCTACACAAGAAAATAAATGGCACTAGCACACTGTTGAGTTGCCCTGGATACAATTGAGATATTTAGCAAAAAAAAGATGAAGGTATACTATCCCAATAATCAATGGACTTTTTATATGATAAGCCCCTTAATTATCTGGGGCGGACTTTGCTATCTCCTATTTGTCGCTGATTATTTTTCTTGGCCTTTAATTGGATTCGCGTTATTTTGTTTCCTCTTTTTTTGCTATTGCCTATACGAAAGATTCGCCACAAAATTAACTATTTATACGGATCGCCTGGAACTCCATCGAAACTTTCAACAATCTCAATCATTTCATTATGCGGATCACGAATTTGTCATAGGCTCGACCTACGATACCTTTACTTAACGGATGTTTTCAAAAAAATACACTGGTAGGGCGCGATTGTTCTTCATCTGTCCATTGGATGAACACGGGAATCGGATAAAGATGCTTTCTATTGCGTTTGAACTGGATATTACAAAAGGCTATTACAAAAAAATCCAAAGAGATCTAACGGAAGGCTTGAAAAAGCTCGATCTATCGGCCCATTTGCGTTACAACCATAATGATACCGTTATAATTAGAAACAGGTGATTCAAATCGAGCAATATCAGCTCGCTAACTTACTTTAGTTCGAGCAGCTCCTTACCAAACTTTTTCTCAATAAACGGATTCAACTGTGGGATACCAAATTTTGGATTGTCCATCCAAAATTTATTGGCATACCTACTTTTCAATTCCAGCCAAACCCCTGAAGTCAGCTCTTTCTTTACCGCCTTGAATTCCTCTTTGGTGACGAATTTCCGCTCCTGTGTATAAAATTCACTCAAAAAGTCAAAAGGAACAAAGTCAGATTTACGCCCTCTTTTAATAGCCCCTACGTTCATCATCACCTTACTGACCAATTTACTTGGCTCGGGCTGATCGAGATTGGTCTCTGTATAATTTTCCATCGTCACGCCCGTGTATTGCTGCCCTTTGAGTTTAAAAAAACTGACTTCTTTTTGGCTATTGGGTGGAATGATATCAAAATAAACCTGAACATCGCCACGTGTTGTCTTTTGTATATATCCTGTATTCAGATTACCCGTTCTGATTAATTTCCGTTCTTTGTCCTGAACCAGCACAAATTTTGGCGGAAGATCATTAGCAACAGACTGTGCCTTCATCCGCATTACATGTGGATTCCAGCTCCAAAAATTGCCCATTACTTCTTTAAAATTCTTGGTCGCGATGGAGTCTTCCAAAATTCGATAATCTAAAACCCGATGATAGACCTTTCCTTTTTTATCTTTCAATGGAATATAATATTCAATAATACCATCGTAAAAATAACGTGTCCGTTTGTTGAAAAAAGTCGTATTTCTAAAATAGCCTTTCAAAACCAAATAATCATATCTGCTTTTGTCTTCGATAGCGATCTCCTCTATTTTTATACTTCGTGGGACCAATTTAACTAACTTCTCGTTGTGAAACGAAGCAATTGATGCCTGGTAATTATTATAGGATATATGCTGCAATATGATCATTGAATTTACATTTTGCTTGAGTGAATCCAAGACGAGTTCCCCCGTCGTATTTGCTACGCCCAATAATGTACCATCTTCTGCGTAAATATTCACTAAGGGTACGGGTTCACCACTCAGACTATCAATGATGCGAATTTGAGCAAATAGTACATTGCAACTAAAAAAAAAGCTTAACAGAAATAATATTTTTGGCATGAGTCAAATGATTACCCTAAAATATAAAATAGTCATTACAATAAAATGCCAAAAATCGTTAAAATGTAATCTTGTACAGATCCCTTCCATCAAATCCTCGCGGTCCGATCTCACCGTATTTTTGAAATACGTTTTTTTATTCCGTACAATAAATTTCTTTTTATATTTAGCCGTTAATCTAGCATAATAGGGACAAAGGTGTTACAATAAGGGAATTCGAGGAAAACGTATGCTTAAACTATTTGCTCCAATATTGATGGTGCAATAGCCAGAGGACATTATCGCAATAAACAAAGTCTTAACGAAGTTTATTGACAAAGATTAAGTTACAAACAACAGGCTAAAAGCGTAAAATTGTGCCGATGAAATTCAAAAGAACTCACTACCTGATTTTAATGTGCATAACAATAGTCTTAGGATTGTTATCGCGAAAAGTTGCATTTATCCCCCTTTTTGTTGGCGATAGTCTGTATGCCTTTATGGTCTACTGGTTATGCAGGTTTATTTTTTTTCACCGATCGTTCAACTTTAGTTTTGTAAGTACCCTTGTATTTTGTTTCACAATCGAGTTTTTACAACTGGTACAACATCCATTATTGATCAGTGTCCGAAGCAATCCGCTCCTGCGATTATTATTTGGCCAGGGTTTTCTCTGGTCTGATCTGATCGCATATATCGCCGGGGCTTTTTTTGCTCTTCTATTGGATCGATCTATTCATTCACACAAGAAAAATTAAATTGTATTCAAATACTCATTTAAAGATAGCTCCGTTTCAACCTGCAATTTCTTCCGTAATCTATACCGATGGATTTCAACACCTCTAACTGTAATATTCTGTAATTGCGCAATCTGTTTAGAGGTAAAATGAAGTTTCAAATACGCACATACTTTTAAGTCATTACGGGATAACCCTGGGTGTCTTTCCTTTAACTTGTTTAAAAAGCCATCATTAAGCTCATCAAAATGACTAGCAAACTGATTCCAATTGGCACTGTTTTTTTCAATGTCTTTCAATAATGTGTTGATCCGTTTTAGATTTGAAGTTTCATCTTCCCCGGTATCGAGCTTGGCCAGCTCATCTCTTACTTTAATTAATGCACCTGAATTTTCAAGCAACTGCATGCTTGTACTTGCTAATTCTTTGGTCTTGGCCATGACTTCATGAGCCAGTTTTTCATTGTTCAGCTTCACAATTTCTTTCTCATTTTTTTCAATTTCCAACTGATGGATATAACGCAACTGCGCCAATTGCTGCTCATGTTTCAGCTGCTGTTTGCGCCGCTCTATTTTCCGCAAGCGAAGCAATCCCAACACCCCGAGCATTGCCAATAGGAAATAGGCGATTTTAGCCCATAGTGTTTTATACCAAGGCGGTAACACAATAAAACTATATTCGGCCACATTGGATTCTTGGTTTAGATTATTCCGTACTTTCACTAAAAACGTATACTGTCCATCCGACAAATTCGTATAGGACTTTTCGGACTGCGGTGTCCAGGAAGACCAATGCTCATCATAACCCGACAATTTATAGCTAAATTCAAGGTGTTGATGCATACCGTAGCTTGGTGAAGAAAAGCTAAATCGGAAAGAGTTGAAAACAGCAGGTAGCTGTAGCATGCTATCTTTGAGGGATTTTCCGGGCTGCTTTAGTCTCACAGTATTCGAAAAAAAACCTGCAAAAATCAAGCTGTCCCCTTTCCCTGTAGCGACAATTTGAGATAACATAGCGACAGGTTTAATGCTTTGTTTGAGGTATTTATCATAATTGATGTGAATCGCTCCTTTTTCTGCACCAACATAGATATTATTTCGATCAAAACTATAAATATGCTCGAAGCCAGTCGTATTCATCCCCGCTATTTCCGGAAAATTAATCAAATGATATGTTTCATGCCTAGAATCAAAACGTCCCACACCAACCGTTTTCTTTGTGCAAAACCAGACATTTCCATCTTGATCATCTTTTAAATAGCGTATAGTCAAATCTTTAAATGCAGCAAACTGCTTCGCGGGCATAAACCTCTTTTTTGTATAATCATAACTGTAAAGTCCTTTTTCTGTCGCAAACACGACTTGATTTTTTATTTTAAATACATAATTCTGGTAATCTGCCGGCAAACCATTTTTTTGTGTGTAGAGTTCTGCCCGGTAGGATCTTTTATCCTTCGAAAGCGTGATACGATAGATCCCACGATACGGATGCGAAGCCCATATCGTGCCATTTTCATCCTGCTCAAGAAAGCGAAAGGAATCTGACAGTCCATCCAGTGGGCCTTTGGTCGAGAAAGCCCCTTGCTGAAAATCCAATAACTCTAGTCCTTGATAAGTTCCAATTAAACTTTCTTTGATCGGATACACCATATTGAGGGGAAGCAACTTCCATGTCCCGATGCCCTGACTTAGTGGTTTGATAGAATGACCTAAGATCTGAAATAAGCCTTTATTGTGGCCAAGCAATAACTGACCATTGAGCTGTTCAAGGCGCCAGGCTTCTCCGCCATCGCTGCCCTGAAGAAGGGAAAAGACTGATGGCGATCGGCTTTGATCTGTGAGCTTGCTTTTTATATCTGCATAATATACGCCGTTGGAAGACGAAAGATAAAGTACATTATTAAAGATTAGGGCAGAATATCCAGTTACATCATTTTCCATATTTGGTCTGAGATACCGAATAGCGCTTCCATAGCTTATCACAGAAATCACATTATCCGTACCGATCCATATATTCTTTTGCCGGTCCACGAAGACTGCGGTGACATTCTTATTTTGCAAACCTTCTCTGACACCAATCTGTTGTAGTGTTTTCCCCGCGACGTCACGTATGTGGCAACCGTCTTTTGCATTGCCAACAACAAAGGTTGAATCATCAATTTTCGCTAGGGATGGTGTATAACTACCGTCGCTATATTGTACATTCAATCGCATCAATTTCCTGTTCTGCAATGTATAGGTTTCATTATTTAAGGTTGACACCAACATACGATCTTTGCCAAAAGGCATTAATGAAGCGATCTTCACATTCTTAAAGGGCAGGTCTTCTAGATAAGGAGTCCATTTATTATCACGAAACTCCAGCAACCCATTCTTCTTATCCTGTGCATAGAGCGTCTCCGCTGATTGTCCCATATAATACCATTCCACAGCCGCCGGATGTACTTGAATCTTTTGTCCCTTTAGTTCAAATATCACGTTGGTCCCGCGAAAAAATACCGATTGGCCTACGCCAACGGTATTCCAAATGTCTGCAAAGTTCCTGTACTTTTCGGGAACCAAATCGTGCAATGACCGATAGACTAAACCCGATTGGGGTGAGCGCTCAAAATATCCGAAATCACCTTGCCCACCAACATAAATTCGATCGTCGGCATCAATCCAGATCGAACGGATATTGGTGTGATTGGGAAGGGAAAATGTTTTCCAATATCGTCCGTCAAAGGTCAGCAGCCCTTCGCTGTTACCAAAGTACATGATGCCATGGCTATCCTGTTTGATATCCCAAGTGCGGCTCCCGCCTTGGTATATGGATTTACTATAATTGTAGACCAAAGGCAAGCCAAGCAAATCCTGTGCAAGCGCATGCGAAAAAGCAGAAAATAGCATAAAAAACAGGATGGCAAAACACTTCATAATAATTCCCTTCAATTGGCTGACGTAAACTTGACGTACCTCAAATATATTGAATTATAGCCGAAAAACCCAACATGAAGTAGTGTTGTAGTACCTTTAAAATTCGTCAATCACCTCTGTAAAGCTAATTTTGATCCTTGATAATTATAAACAATTCCTAAATTTCAATTCATTACACATGAAAAATAATATCAGCATTATTGCCAGTACTGTGCTGTTCTCTTGCCTAACGAATATGGTAAGTGCACAGAGCAGAACAATCAGTGGGCGGATTATAAACGAGCAGGGTAATCCTCTCATCGCCAGCATTATTGTACAGGGAAACTCTAAAATAGGCACAAGTAGCAATGAAAACGGGGACTTTACACTCACCATTCCCTCCAACTTCAATTATGTCATCATCTCATCACTGGGATATGAAACGAAAACAGTACCCTTAAACGGAACTACCTTAACTATTCAACTCAAACAAAAAGGAGATTTCAATCTCGATGAAGTCGTTGTCGTGGGTTATGGTACCCAACGCAAGGGCGACCTAACTGCCCCAATTGGCACAGTAAATATGGAAGAAATGGTCAAACGTACCGTTTCCAATCCAATGGATGCGCTACAAGGTACTGTTGCAGGTGTGCAAATCGTAAGTTCGGGAGCACCGGGCTCATCACCATCCGTTCGTGTCCGTGGGGTGGGGTCCTTTAATAATGAAAGTCCCCTATATGTTGTGGACGGAATGTTCATGGATAATATTGACTTTCTGAATCCAAATGATATTGCTGACATCTCTGTTTTAAAGGACGCTTCGGGTGCTGCAATTTATGGAGTACGTGCCGCAAATGGTGTTATTTTAGTTACCACAAAAAAAGGAAGCTTAAACATGAAATCAAAAATTACCTATAATGGTTTCGCCGGTTTCCAGACACCAACAAATGTTTTGAAGATGGCCAATGCACGACAATATGCTGCTTACGCAACTGCAATTGGCAATGAGGCTTTTGTAAAAAGTTCCGTAGAAAAGTATGGTGGAACCGAAAGCAACCCGGCCATGGACACCGACTGGTTCAACGAACTCCTGCGCTCCAAAGCCCTGATAACCAACCATAACCTCGACATCATGGGCGGATCCGATAAAATCACCTATTCCATGGGCCTTAATTACGTCAAACAGGATGGAATTATGGATGCAAGCAATAAGAACCAAAAATACAATATCCGCATGCAGGCGGATGCCAAAGTAACAGACTGGTTAAAGGCGGGTTTTAGTGCGCATTTCAATAACTTCAAAACCAACTCGCCGAATAACGCCGCTTTTAGACAAGCTTATTTCGCCTCTCCACTCTATCCGGTCTATGATCCTTCCTTGGAACTTGCCAAACCAGAGAAATTTGGCTCGAGTACAGCGATCGGTATGCAATCTGGCTTTTGGTACAACAATCCCATTGCAACGGCCTTTTACAATACAAACCAAACAAAGGGTTTCCAGATCCTGCCCACCATCTATCTGGAAGCAACATTATGGAAGGACAAGATCACTTTTCGTTCGCAGCTCAGCCAACGGTATCAGTCTACACACAATATAAATTATAATCCGGTCTATTACATTGATAATGATCAGCGCAATGATCGCTCCTTTTTACGGTCAGCACAAGCCCGCAATACCAATTATATTCTAGATAACCTCTTAACATATAAAGATCAGGCTGGCAAGCATCACTGGTCCCTGTTATTAGGCCAGTCCTCACGCGAGGAACGCTGGCGTGAAACTTGGGTTCAGGCCAATGATATACCTGCTTCCGAGGAGTTTTGGTATGTAGGTGTCGATGCACAAGGCACTGGTTCAGCCACAGGTTATGGAGAAAAAGGATCTCGAAATGCAGGAATATCGTACTTCACCAGAGCTACCTATGACTATGACAATAAGTATTTACTGACCGCGACATTCCGCGCGGACGGAAGTTCCAAATACCAAACAAAATGGGGTTATTTCCCATCGATAGGTCTGGGTTGGGTATTGACACGAGAGAAGTTTATGGAAAATCAAAAGCTTTTTAATCAGTTAAAGCTCCGTGGAAGCTGGGGTAAATTGGGGAACGACGGTATCCAGCCCAATGCAGGTTATGCGACCGTTTATTCAGGCAACAACTATTCGGGTATATTTGGCAGCGAAGGTGCAACGAATGGCATCCGTGTACCCGGATACCGCGTTGGTCGATTTTTCACCCAAGTACGCTGGGAAGTTGTTGAAGAATGGGACGGCGGTCTAGATTTCGCTTTATTGAATAACCGTTTGACAGGGTCAGTAGATTATTACCACCGCACTACAAATGATCTGGCATTTAGCCGACCTATCCCCTTTTCCTGGGATCGCGTCTATGGCAACTGGGGCAGTGTGACAAACAGTGGCTGGGAGATCGGTCTGCAATGGAAAGACAAGGTCGGTGACTTCGGATATGCAATAGGCGGAAACCTGACCACCCTAAAAAATCGGGTAAAGAACCTTGGCGGACTGGAAAATATCATGAATGGTTATCCAGAATGGTCAGCGGAATTCCCGGCACGTATAGAACTAAACCAGCCCATCAACTTCTATTATGGCTATGAAGTCGCAGGGGTCTACCAAAACCAGACTCAGATTGATGCGGATCCTATCGCAAAAAAATACAATCAACAAAATCCAAATACACCGATTTTACCGGGATATCTTCAGTACAAGGATCAGAACAACAATGGTGAACTTGACGAAAAAGACCGCGTCAACCTCGGCAATTACCTTCCAACTGTTGCCTATGGATTTAACTTAGCTTTTGATTACAAAAAATTTGATTTAAGTGTTGCTTTTCAAGGCGTAGCCGGCAACAAGATCCATAATCTTAATCGCGCGATGCGTCGGAAATATAATCAGATGAACGCAGATGCCACATTCATCGAAAATCTCTGGACCGGAGAAGGAAGTAGTAATACACATCCCTCCGCAAAAGGTTCCGTTGCACCCTGGAATCTTCAAGCAAGTTCTTTTTTTGTTGAAAGCGGAGCTTACCTACGGATACAGAATATACAATTGGGCTATAACTTTGATCTGAACAAAATACCGGTACGTGTTTTCGCAACAGCTGACCGGCCTTTTATGTTCACAAAATACAATGGATTTACGCCTGAAATATCCGGAATGGGATTCGATGCCAATGTGTATCCGATCGCTTCAACTTATAGTCTAGGTGTCAAAGTATCGTTCTAACTATTAACCCTTTAATTTAAACTGCATGAAAACTTTTAAATATATCCTGATTACAAGCTGCTTAGGCCTTTCTTTTGGCCTATCGAGCTGTAGTAAATTTTTGGACAAACCCTTAGAAAACCAGCAGCGTTCTGAAGAGATCGATTACAGCAATACTGCTTTGATGTATGGTCCTGTCTCCGGTGTATATCGTTCGGCTTCAGATGATAATCTGGTGCACTGGATTGACCTTTCCATTCGTTGTATGCGCGATGACGACTATCAACAGGCTGCACCAAATCCAAATGACAATCCCGAATTGATGGGTATCAAAAATTTTCAAAATGATCTCACGATTCAATCGTATTGGGGACTAAATCAATCTTGGATCAGTTATTACAGCCTTGTTATTGCAGCAAACAATGCATTGATCGAACTAGATAATTTCGCTGCAAAAATCCCCGCCTCAAATACAGCTGACATAAAGCTCAATAAACAATACAAGGCCGAAGTCAGATTTCTAAGGGCGTACGCCCATCTCATGGCATCACGTCTGTTTGGAAATGTACCTATTTTAATAGACAGCGATAATATCGGTCGCCTAGCCACAATCAATAAAAGTACAGCCGCAGAGGTCCGCCAATTTATTCTTGATGAAATGAATGCCTGTTCGGAGGATCTTGAGGATGCGCGTCCCAATCAGTCCAAGCACGTTGGTGCGGTAACACGATATTCCGCACTTCTTTTAAAAGCGAAAGCCGCAGCAGATTTGGCGGGAAATGATAACGGAAGTGCCCATTGGAACGAGGTTCTCGATGCCACAAACAAAATTATCGCGAGTGGCAAATTTTCATTATACCCCAATTACTATGAGCTTTTTAAAATTCCTGGAAAACTGTCCAACGAATCTATCTTTGAACTGCAATACTCCGATTTTGGATTAGGAACCGGAGATATTGTTCGTCCTGGTGTTGATTGGGGAACGTTTTTCAAGTGGCAAGGTCCTGCAGGTGATCAGAAAGGGAGTCCTATTTCTGGTGCCGGTTGGGTACCACCTTCACAGAATATTGTTGATTTCTTGACCAATAGAGGTGAAACCGAACGATTAAAGACGACAATTTTATATTGTGGTGTTAATGGCAATCCTGCAACGACAGCAACAACCCCAAGTGGCGATGTTGTCTATGGCAACCCTTTTGGTGTAAAATTTTTCAATGGCAAAGCCTATCTTCCAAAATCACAGATGACAGCAGGTCGAATGGAGTATGGGGCAAACAATAATGTGCGTATATTACGTTATGCGGATGTACTTTTATTAAATGCAGAGGCCAAGGTCAGGAAGGGGCAGAACGGTGACGAGCCTTTTCGTCTAATTCGCGAACGGGCAAAACTAACAGCAATTACCAATGTCACTTTAAGTCAAATCCTGGATGAACGGCGTGCCGAATTTGCTTGCGAATGGTGGGGTGAACGTTTCAATGACCTGGTCCGTACAGGGCGTGCAAAGGAGGTATTCGGCACAAAATTCACTCCCGGTATAAGCGAATACCTTCCAATACCACAGACTCAAATAGATGCAAATCCTAATTTTCGTTAAATGATGACGACAGAAAGACTACTCACATTTCTATTGCTAAACTTTCTTTTCCTTCCCACGGTTTGGGGACAGCAAGGAAAACCCATTAAAACAGTGATCACGGAGGTCAACGGTGGCTTTACGATCATGCGCAATGGACAGCCTTACTTCATAAAAGGCGCGGGCGGAACAAGCAATATGGAACAATTAAAAGCGTATGGAGGTAACTCTATACGCACATGGAGCCCGCACCAAGCAGGTGAAATCCTGAATAAAGCACAACAGTTGGGACTCACAGTAACCTTAGGTCTCGATGTGAAAACAGAACGGCATGGTTTCGATTACAATGACCCAGTGGCTGTTGCAAAACAAAAAGAATACCTGCGCACAGTCATCCTGAAATACAAAGATCATCCGGCCCTATTGGCCTGGGGAATCGGCAATGAACTCAACCTGCATTACAGTAATCCCAAGGTCTGGGATGCTGTCAACGCTATAGCCGAGATGATCCATGATTTAGACCCCAATCACCTGGTCACAACCATGCTCGCCGGTATAAATCAAAAGGAAATTGATTATATCAAAAGCAAATGTCCGACATTGGATCTTATTGCCGTGCAAGTATATGGCGGACTTGCCTCCGTACCTGAGCAATTGAGAAAAACAGGCTGGAACAAACCCTATATCGTAACAGAATGGGGACCTACTGGCCATTGGGAAGGCCTCCAAACACCTTGGGGGGCATCCATTGAAGAAACCAGCCACGAAAAAGCAGCTGTTTATAAAAGTCGATACGAAGCCTCTATCGGTCAGGACAAAAACTGCCTGGGCTCTTATGTCTTTCTGTGGGGACAGAAACAGGAACGTACGCCGACCTGGTACGGATTGTTTACCGAAGCTGGCGAAGAAAATGAGGTTGTCGATGTGATGCATTATCTGTGGTCGGGCAAATGGCCAAGCAATCGGGCTCCTCAGCTGGACTCCTTTTTATTGGACAACAGGCAGGCAAAAGATTTTATCTATCTTGAATCGGGCAAAGCCTATCCCATCGAAGTCTTTGTACATGACCCTGATGGAGATAAATTACGGATACGCTGGGAACTACTCCATGAGAGCACTGACCTGAAAGAAGGTGGTGACCGCGAAGAGCGACCACAGGCGCTAGCTGGCTTTATCAAAAATAGCACGAACGACAAGGGTACATTAACTGCTCCTTCCAGAGAAGGTGCTTATCGGCTATTTGTCTATGCCAATGATGGAAACAACAATGTTGCGACGGCAAATATCCCCTTTTATGTGTCATCAAATTCTGCTAAGACTAATGACAAAACCTATCACTTTTCGCCGACGCCGATATGGTCTGATGAATTTAATTACGCTGGCTTACCGGATAAAACCAAATGGTCATACGATATCGGTTCTTTATATGATGGCTGGGGAAATAATGAATTACAATATTATATGGAGGCTTCACGGACAAATTCACTGGTGCAAGGTGGCGTACTGAAGATTACAGCAAGAAAAGATAACAAAGGGGGGAAGTCCTATACCTCAGCCCGGCTGACCAGCAAGAATAAAGGCGATTTTACTTATGGCAGATTTGAAGCACGGGCAAAACTGCCGCTAGGTCGCGGTTCCTGGCCAGCGATCTGGATGCTTCCTACCGATCGAAAATATGGGGAATGGCCTAATTCTGGGGAAATAGATCTCCTTGAACATGTCGGATACGATCAGGATGTCGTTCATATTTCTACCCATACCAAATCGTATAATCATGGTATAAATACACAAAAAACCAGCAAAAAAAAGGTACCTGGCGTTTCTGATGAGTTTCACACCTATCGTATAGACTGGACGCCAAGCTACATCAAAGGTTTTGTTGATGAGCGGGAGATTTTCAAGGTTGACAATGAAAACAAGGGTTTTAACGAATGGCCCTTTGACCAAAAATTCCATTGGTTAATCAATTTGGCTGTTGGTGGCAACTGGGGGGGCAAAGAAGGTGTCGACGATGCGATATTCCCGGCAACATTTGAAATTGACTACGTTCGTGTCTATGACTTATTAAAGTAAGATTTCATTTCGTCGTTCTCGTATAACACCAAACTGCTTGTCAAATCACCTTGACGGGCAGTTTGGTGTTTAGGACTAGCGCTCTGCCGGAATCCCTGATAAGTAAGGTAATTAATCTGTCCATTATTCTTTTTTTGTTTAAAAACAGAAAAAAGTAAGAACCTATTTATACTTTTGAATGCACAAACGGCCATGGCCTTTTCTGTTCTCTGGTTTCTAATATAAGGATCAGGAAAGACTACCGTAGCCGTTGGTAAATTAGAATAATACCTGAGCTAAAACACTTATTATGTATAACTTTAAAAACGACTATTCGGAGGGAGCACACCCCCGTATTTTGGATAAACTTATTGAAACTAATCTGGTACAACAACTTGGATATGGCGAAGACGAATACGCACAGGAGGCGAAAGCAATTTTAAGAGAAAGATTGAATAATCCACCTGCAGCCATCCATTTTGTGTCAGGAGGTACGCAAACGAATTTACTGGTTATATCGTTCCTACTGCGTGTGCATGAGGCTGTGATAAGTGCAAAAACAGGGCATATTGCGGCAAATGAAACAGGTGCCATCGAAGCCACGGGTCACAAGGTGATTACGACCGAAACGACAGATGGAAAATTACGACCTAACGATATCACTGAAGTTTTAACAGCGTATGCACTCGCTCCGCATGTGGTCAAGCCACGCCTAGTCTATATTTCTAATTCAACAGAAATTGGCACAGTTTATACCAATGACGAAATCAAAGCTCTTTTTCAATTTTGCCAATCCCATGAGCTATTACTTTATATGGACGGCGCTCGATTAGGGCATGCACTTACGGCGGAAAATAACGACCTGACACTTACGGCAATCAGTCAGTATACTGATGTATTCTATATTGGCGGCACTAAAAATGGTGCGCTTTTAGGTGAAGCCATTATCTTTAATAAACCCGAATTAGCTACGGATTTTGATTATGCCATCAAGCAAAAAGGCGCCATGTTGGCCAAAGGGCGAATTCTTTCCATTCAGTTTTTAGAACTTTTTAAAGATGATCTGTATTTCGATCTGGCACGAAAAGCAAACGTAATGGCCATGCGTATCGCAGCAGCAGTCCGAGGCAAAGGCTATACCTTCCTAACCGAATCCACCACAAATCAACTGTTCCCAATTCTACCAAAAAAAGTTATTGAACGCTTGAGCATCAATTATCAATTCTATATTTGGAAAAATATCGATGCAGATTACGCTGCCATTCGACTCATCACCTCCTGGGCGACCGATGAGGAAAAAGTCACGGCCTTTATCAAGGATTTACAGGAGGCATAAAAACACGACTAAAATTCGTATTGGGATACGACTTTAGTACACACAAACAGCGCGTAAGGATAGCTTCCTTACGCGCTGTAATTTGCTGTTATAACGGTTAATCTTTAGGTTCCAAAGCTCTCCACACGCCCGCAGCAACCGCCGCGCCGACAAGAGGTGCAACTATAAATAACCACAATTGCGATAACGCGTTACCTCCTGCAAGAATCGCAGGACCGAATGATCGAGCAGGGTTAACCGAAGTACCTGTCACTGGTATGGCTACCAAATGTATTAATAGCAATGTAAATCCAATTGCTAAACCCGCCATCGTTCCATTTCCAACTTTTGATGTTGTGGCCAAAATAACAAAAAGAAAGAGGAAAGTTAAAACAGCTTCAATAAGAAAAGCCGAAGCTGTACCATATTCATTTTGATAACCTTTTCCCCATCCATTGGCCCCGTAAGCCCATTCACCAGCTGTAAAACCCGCTAATTGCCCACTTAGAATTTGCTGTAATACAAATGCACCCAAAAGTGCACCGATAAATTGTGCAATGATATACACAATTGCGTCCTTAGCAGACATTCTTCCAGCCAACAATACCCCCACTGTCACAGCTGGATTAATATGACAGCCCGAAATCCCTCCAATGGCATAGGCAAAAACTACAACGGATAGACCAAATGCCACAGCTATGCCCAGGAGGCCTAACCCCGAAAGTCCCCCCATGGTATTGGCTCCGGCAATAGCGGCTGCACCACAACCAAATAGTACCAAACCAAATGTTCCAATTAGTTCGGCAACAAACTTTGAAGATGTTTTAATTTCCATATGAATATGTTTATAACTCAGTTAACTCTAATTTAATCATTTTCTATATAAAAGAAGAAAAAAGAATAAATTATTGTAGAACAATATCTACATCCACAGGCAATCCTATCTTAATTGTATTTTTAGTTACATTGGTTAATGGCTTATTTAATATTCAATCTGTTGCCAATTCAACTTCCCGAATAAGCCCCCTTAGGATATCACTGGTCGAGCTGTCCTGATACCGATGGATGGATTGTCCGATCCATATGCCAACGAAATCAGTGTTTCCCTTCGCCTTTGCTGCCTCCCTCAACGCATTGGTTAATTTATTTTGATAGGGATATGGTAAAATAAAATCAGTTCCGTCCACAGTTTTAATGAAAGTGTTCGTAATTGCCCTAGTAAACCTTCCAGAAAAACTCCGGGTCAATACGATATCTGATTCTTTCACCTGACTTAAATGTTGTTTCTCAAAATCCAGGAGTGCACTTTCCTTAGATTTAAGCAATAGACTACCAACTTGAAAACCTGCAGCGCCCAATTGTTTCGCAGCAAGCAAAGTCCGGGCATTATATATCCCGCCCGCATAAATCAATGGTTTATCAATATGATCATGTACGTGCGACAATAAGGAAAGTCCACCAATCTGGGGGATGATGGTAGCATTGAAACTTCCACGGTGTCCTCCAGCTTCCAGCCCTTGTACACAAATAATATCAATACCTGATTCCTCTAACAGCAGCGCTTCCGCAAGGGATGTGCAGGTACCAATTAAGACAGTTTCATTTTCTTTTAACAAAGCTATGCTCTGGTGGTCTAAATTACCAAAAGTAAAACTGACGATTTTGCACTTGCTGGCAATAATGGCTGCGACTTGATCCTTATAATCCGTCAAATGAATTTCCTCGAACCTCGGTAGTACGACCTCCAAACCGTGTTGATGAGCCAATGTCGCTACAAATGAACTAACTTTACTATACTGAGATCTTAGATTTTCTGATACCTCAGGCATGCTATTCACAAAGATATTGACTGCAAAAGGCTGTGTTGTTAATCTTCTGGTAGCCTCAATAGCATCCATACATTTTTCGTATGATAAATCTCCCAATGCCAATGTACCCAGCGCGCCGGTTTCCGATGCTCCAGCAACCATCTGCGGTGTAGTAACCCCAAACATCGGTGCCTGTACAATCGGATATTTTATGTCTAATAGCTGTGTAATTTGAGTTGACCAAGTCATGATGAAATGATTTTATGTTCAAAAGTTAAATCGAATAATTTTATTGTACTTTCAAACTAATTTACCGCTTTTATCATGGATTCTGCAAGAATTCCTCCCATTATTCAACTAAATTTAAACCCGGTAAAAAATTAATACTGTATATTTACATAGGATATACAATTTTATGAAAATAGCTTTCTTTTCAACCAAACCTTACGATAAAGTCTTTTTCGAACGGGAAAACGAAACTTATGGTTTCCAATTCAATTTTTATGAAACCCATCTTGGCCCCCATATTGTCAATGCAATTGAAGACGAAGATGTTGTTTGCGTTTTTGTCAATGACAAAGTGAACCGGCAGGTGATCGAAATCCTTGCTCACAAAGGTATAAAGTTGATTGCTTTACGATGTGCGGGTTTCAATAATGTCGATTTGGAGGCAGCAAAAGAATTTGGTATCCAAGTCTGCCGTGTCCCAGCTTATTCCCCTGAAGCCGTTGCCGAACATACGATGGCCATGCTATTAACACTCAACCGAAAAACCCACAAAGCCTATAATCGTGTCCGTGAGCAAAATTTTGCCTTAAACGGTTTATTAGGTTTCAATATCCATCAAAAGAAAATTGGAGTTATTGGAACAGGAAAAATTGGAAAATCATTTATCAGAATTGCATTGGGATTTGGTGCAGAGGTCATCGCTTATGATTTGTATCCCGATCAGGAGCTGATTATAGCTGGTGTTCAATACACAAGTCTTGATCAGTTATTTAAGGATTCAGATATCATCTCATTACATTGTCCGCTTACGCCAGACAATCATTACCTCATCAATAAGGAATCACTGGCAAAAATGAAGGACGGGGTAACTATTATCAATACAAGCCGTGGCAATCTTATTCACACGAGCGATGCCATTAGTGCATTGAAAACGCGTAAGATAGGATTATTAGGTATTGATGTTTACGAGCAGGAAGAGAAACTGTTTTTCAAAGATCTCTCCACTGCTATTATCGAAGATGATACCATTCAGTTATTGATGAGTTTTCCAAATGTTTTGGTAACAGCACATCAAGCATTTTTCACAACAGAAGCACTTACCCAAATTTCTCAACGAACATTAAAAAGTATCGCTGATATATTGACTACGGGTACGACCGAAAATACGGTATTCGTATAGCATTACATCTAAAGGATTATTAATTTTATATGGATAAAATAGATAGCAATAAAGTTTTGAAAGGCTTTTTATTGGCTGTTAGTGCAGCTATACTTTGGGGTGTATCCGGAACTTTTGGTCAATTTCTTTTTCAACAGCGGGCTGTCAACGTGGAATGGCTTATTACCGTTAGAATGTTGGCAACCGGCTCCCTTCTTTTAATTTTTGTAGGGCCAGGCAACCACAGTGAGCTATGGGATATCTGGCGCAACCGCAAAGATACTATTGATCTGCTCTTATTTAGTATTGTTGGTGTACTCGCCGTTCAATATTCATATTTTGCGGCAATCAACTATTCCAATGCTGCTACAGCAACGGTCATGCAATATACCGGCCCAGTGATGATTGCCATTTATATTGCATTAAAAGAGCGAAAATTTCCAAACGGCAAAACATGCCTGGCAATTATCCTGGCCGTGTTAGGTACATTTCTATTGGTCACCCATGGTAAAATGGGTACGCTTTCGATATCTGGAACCGCCCTATTCTTTGGATTGGTATCTGCGGTAACACTTGCCTTCTATACCTTACAACCTGTTCATCTCCTAAATAGGTATAAGTCAACCATTGTTATTGGCTGGGGCATGCTTATCGGCGGAGCTGCATTTTGTTTTGTCAGAGCTCCCTGGGACGTAGCCGGTGTCTGGGATATGCAGACCTATGCCTATACATTGTTTATCGTTATTTTTGGAACGCTAATCCCCTTTTATAACTATCTCACAGCCGTGAAATTAATCGGTGGACAAAAGACCAGTCTCCTTGCTTCCGCTGAACCCCTATCTGCAGCATTGCTGGCGGTATTATGGCTTAACACCCCATTTGCCTTTACAGACTGGATGGGTACCGCATGTATAATACTGACAATTGTTTTACTGGGAACCGCAAAGGATAAGAAAAAACAATCCGGGCGGGTTATATAAACAATAAATTCCGAAAGCTCATAAACGGATATATAATCCTAATCAGCGTTAAAACAGTCTGGTGCAGAAAAGGCGTTAATGTGACAATTATGCTTTCAGCGTACCCGAATATCAAGGGAAGTCCATCGATAATCGATTAATGAATTGGAAATCTGCACGTTTTGGTACCTTTACATATACACAGATCAGATTAAAATCAAGTTATGAAAGTCAACCTATCACGGAGTACTCTTATTTTCTACAGCATTTTAGCTCCCTTCATTATGTATGGATCCTTCTATAATCTTATGGGGGTTATTGCCGGTACTAGTACAATTATTTCATTTGGTGCCTTTGCACTTTTTGGTTTTATCCTGTTGCCGCTCCTACTTTTCTCTACCTATCGGCAAAATCGTTGTACCATACACAAAGATTACATAAGCATTGGAAAAAAAGACTATGCTTTTAGCAGCTACAACGTATCTATTATTGACAAACAATTACCATTTGCGCAAAGACCAATTTTTTCCACATTCAGAAAAAATTATTCACACTTAACGATTCTGGAAAAATCAACGGAACAAGTTGTTTTCACCCAAGACCTTGATCTTTCAGCTCGGGTCATCGAAAAAATGAAAGAAGCCTTACCGCCGAGTTAACTCTTTTTATAGTGCAGCCACCAATCATCCAGCTGCTCAATAATCGGTAATAGGGTCTTGCCTACTTCGCTCAGCTTATACTCGACTCGCGGTGGCGATTCTGCGTAGATCTGTCGGCACAGGATACCATCACGCTCCAGTTCGCGCAATTGGACAGTTAATGTCGTCTGTGCCATATCATCCATCTCCCTTCGCAATTCCCCGAACCGTTTAGGGCATTCTTTTGCAATGGCTTTGATAAGTAAAACCTTCCATTTTCCGCCAATGATCTTGAAAATACCATTGACATCACAACAACTTCCAAAAAATTCACTTTTTTTTTCATCCATAATCACCTCATACTGACCATTAGTTCATAAAACCATACTAAGTACATCATTTATAACTACTTGAATATAAAAAATATCCAAACTACTTTTGACTATAAAATTATCAAAAACTTTGGCTATATGCGCTTCCGAATTAAAGATTTGCTCCACATTTGTATCCTATCCATTGGCATCTTTTTGTTTGTCATCGATTTATTCATTATTAATGTTTCCCTACCGACCATACAACAGGCCCTGGATCTGAGCAATAGTGCAACCCAGTGGATCATTATCTTATATATTATTGGCTATGCCAGCCTGCTGATCAATGCGGGCAGTGCCGGAGACTATTTTGGCAAAAAAAAATTATACGTCATAGGTATGGCCGGTTTTACTTTTGCATCGGTTTTATGTGGGCTGTCAACCAATATCTACCTTCTGCTACTGGGCAGATTGCTGCAGGGGATTAGCTCAGGCATGATGGTGCCACAGGGTATCGCCCTAATCACTGTGGTCTTTGAAGACGCGTCTAAGCGCGCTATGGCTCTGGGAGTATATGGTAGCATCGCAGGTATTGCCTCCGTGATCGGACAACTGCTCGGAGGACTACTTCCTGATCAGTCCTGGATCCATGAAAGCTGGCGCCTTATTTTCTTAATTAATATTCCAATAGGTATCCTCGCCTGTATTGCCGCTTACTGCTATGTCCCCCGGGACCAGCCAAACCCTACATCCACGATTTCGTTTATACCGATGCTGAGTTTATTTATACTCTTGATGGGCCTAATATCTCCCTTGGTCATGGGCCCTGAGCTGCATTGGCCGATCTGGTCTATACTATTGCTGGCAGCTGCGCTTATCTTTATACTTTTATTCCTAAAAAAGCAGAAGAAACTATATAAAACGGGACAGCAGTCGCTTTTTAACTTCGCCCTTTTCCGCAACAGGGTTTTCAATCTGGGACTGATTGCGGCATTAGCCTATTACATGGTCCAGGATGCTTATTTCATTATTAACTCCAATTATCTACAGCATGACAAGAGTTATACAGCAACAATGACAGGTATCGCTTTCGTCTATCAGGGTATAGGCTATGTTGTTGCCAGTCTGATGGTCAGCAGGTTTATTCAACGCCATGGCAAAGCCGTTGTACTCACAGGATTGGGAATAATGGTTATGGGCCTATTTCTTCATTTACTTGTTCTCAATAAAATAAGTGTCGCAAGCGATCAACTTCATCTGCTCTTTTTCTTTTATGGCCTTGGCTGTGGTAGTGTACTACCATCCCTGATGACATTAGCCTTAAAAGATGTCAGCAAGGAATTGATAGGCGTGGGATCCGCGATCTATCTTACCGTACAGCAACTGTCCATCTGTCTCGGTATTGCTTTTGTTGTTGGCCTGTTCCTACATGAAAATGGAAATCCATTTTTCCGGCTGAACAACATTACTGCAGCTTACGGATCTGCTACTTCAGTATCCATCTTATTATTGCTATTGGTGGCCTGTTGTATTTTCTGCTTACCGACAATTGGGCAAAAGAAAGGTAACTGTATTACCGCTCAGCAAAAGCATGACTGTGAAGTATAATAATGCCAATACAAATTGAAATATTGGAGTAAAAACCAGAAGACTACATTAGTCTTCTCAAATCCCCGTCTTCGACATAAGGCAGTTGATCCGCCATCAGCAAAAATTTGGTATATATATTTTCAAAATCTTCAGGGAGATAGGTTAATTCCAATGCATTAAGGCGATCCTTTAACGCAGCACGCCCGCTTCTGGCGGAGAGTACCAGCGCAGGAAGCGTCCCTCCGATAATCTGAGGGTCAATAATTTCGTAATTTCTCCGGTCTTTTAACACGCCATCCTGATGAATACCCGAAGAATGAGCAAAGGCGTTTTTACCGACAATGGCTTTGTTGGCCTGGATGGGATTGGACATGGCTTTGGCCACCATAGCACTGAGTTCAACAATATATTTTGGATCAACTCCACTTTTTAATCCTAGCCTTTCTTTTATAAGGAGTGTCAATATGATTTCTTCCATAGCGGCATTTCCGGCACGTTCCCCTACCCCGTTAATCGTCCCTTCTACCTGTTCTGCGCCGGCCATTAATCCCGCAATACTATTGGCTGTGGCCATACCCAAGTCATTGTGACAATGGACAGATAAGATGGCTTTATCTTTATATTTCCTGTGCTTGTTGACATAGGATATCTTTTCGAAATACTCAAAAGGGGTACAAAATCCATTCGTATCCGGTAGGTTGACAACTTTTGCGCCTGCCTCAACGACTGTATCTGTCATCTGTACCAAAAAATCGTCCTTCGCTCTCCCCGCATCCTCTGCAAAAAATTGCACCTCATCACATAGGCCGGACGCATAAGCAACCATATCAAATGCCTGCTGTAAAATAGCCTCCCGACTACTATTGAACTTATGTTTGATATGAATATCGGATGAACCGATACCAAGTTGGATACGTGCAATCTTAGCGCCTTGCAGGGCTTCATACGCGGCATCAATATCTTTCTTCTGCGCTCGGGCCAAAGCGCAGACTGTTGCATTTTTCACGATTCGACATATTTCTGTCACCGCCTTAAAATCACCTGGTGAACTGATCGGAAATCCAGCTTCGATCACATCTACCCCCATCGCATCCAGCTTCTCGGCTATTTCCAGTTTACTTCTTAACGACAGTTGGCAACCTGGCCCCTGTTCACCATCACGTAATGTGGTGTCAAAAATCTTTACTTGCTTCATCATTATACAATTTATGTTGTCTGAAAGGATGCTTTCGTGAACCATTGATTCCTTTCTGCAGCTGCAAATTCTACCTAAAGGCTGATTTCAGGCTCATTGATCTTTTCATTTAGACTTGTTTCTACGATCCAAATCTAATGGAAGGATAAAATTTTCTATATTTGAAAATAAAACAAATTTTATTGAATAATGCCAAAATCAGCAATATCAGTTTTTCCCTGCGCAACGACCTTCCGAGATGGGACAATTGAGTTACGTGAGTATGGTCAATTTAACACTGAAATGCATTTCCATGAACAGGTACAACTCCTAAGTCCAACAAGTGGAACGCTGTTTGTTTATACAGAAGGAAATAGCGTATGTGTGCCAAATAATTTTTATGTGTTTATTCCGGCTCAGGTTCCACATAAATTAATTTCTAGATCTCCCCGTATGATATTAAAAACTATTTTTTTGGATATGGGACATTTTAATGATAGATTGACGGTATATCTCCCACAGGAATTATTGGATCATTTTTTACGTTTTGGTCAACAACATTGGAACTTAAACACTAGCGATATCATGACTCAAACAGGTATTGAAGCATTCAAGACAATGCTTCCAATATTATTGGCCAAACCTTTTCAATTACAAATTAATGCTGCGCAGAGCGATATGATGATAAGTATATGCACATTCATTTTAGAACATCTCAACAGCAAGTTATCCATTGCTCAACTTTCAGAAAAATTCAATCTATCAGAACGATCGCTTTTTAGGAAATTTAAGGAAGAAATGCAGATGACCATATTTCAATTTATAAAACAACACAGGCTATTGAAAGCACTCCATCTCCTCGAAAACAGACACTTCCAGATCGCTCAAATTGTCTACGAGGTTGGCTATGACAGTGTCTCCAATTTCTCAAACTTGTTTAAAGAATATTTTGGCATCTCGCCACAACAGTACCGCAACAAGCTCCTGATATAAATTGTGCTAAACAAACTTAATCTTTTCGTTCGTACTTTTTGAACAAGGCATAGTCATAAGGTATGTGCATACTTAAGGCCTTGGCTCCCCATATATCTCCACCTTCAGGAAGATAAAAATCATAGGCATTGTCCAGGAAATTCGCTCCTTCAGGAGCCTCTTGCCAATCTTTCTTTTCCCGGTTATAAAGTAATATCATGCAACTGACACAGCGTTGGTTTCCATCCCTAAGGGGATTTTCATAACATTGGCCAATTTTGATATTCAACTTTTGCTGCATGATCACATCTGTCAATTGTCTATTTGTAAGGTAAATTAAAGCCAATTGCGCCTCTTCATCTGTGGGAGATTTCTTCGCGGGTATTAAATTATCAAATTGAGCGTTTTTAATCTTCGCCATTTCTGTCGGTTTGAATTCTGGAGAAAGTAGATTGGTGTCTACAGGACGGAAGTCCTCCACATCAGCGACCCGGGTGGCACCGGATCCAAAGGAAGTTCCCCGTAATGCTGTATCAGCATCCAAAGCCGTTGCACCCCCATCATTTTTGCCAAAAACTTGAGCCAGTTCCGACAGATGATGTCTAATATGATTAAAGCCAATAACATAACGTAGAAAAATAAAGCCTAAGGCAAGTAGAGATAAGCCTATTATTAAACCCTTTTTACTTCTCCCCTGCTTGCTTCTGTCTTTTTCTACTTCCAAAAACGAAGATGGAACTGGCTCTTGATGAACTGTAGAATCGCTGTGAAGCACTTCGTCATAGTCTACTAAAAACAGGTCTTTACCGTCAAAAAGATCTATATCGCCTTCGTCAAACATTTGAACAATATCACGGGCCGTTTTAAATTTTACATTTGCACGGTTGGCGATTAGGTTAATGGCACCGTCGCGATTATCCTGTTTGATCAAATCGATGATGATTTCTTTTTCGATTTCAATTTTATTAACGAGAATGTTGTTGTTCATCTAATTTATGTTCTTTTTAGTTGATTCCAGTTATTGTACATGCTGTACGGTTTCCAAAAATGAGATTAATAAATGAAAGGTCAATGAAAATTTCGTCCTTTATAAAATACATCCGTTACCTGCTCATCCTCTTCTGCCAGATTTTTTAATAAACCTGACATATCAAAGCAACGTTCGGCAATGATATGGATTACTTCTCCTTCGACCTGTACTTTTCCAGCAACCATAAACAATTTCGCCCGAAGGATCTCTTTTCGGTATTTCTCAAATACCTTGCTCCAGATGACCACATTTGCAAAACCAGTATCATCCTCAATGGTAACAAATAACACGCCTTTGGAAGTACCCGGACGCTGTCGCACCGTAATCAATCCACATACTTTAACAGGCATATTATTTTTTACCAAGCCTAATTTTTCGGTTGTAACAACGTGGAGAAGGTCCAATTTATCACGCAGGAAACTCACTGGATGTGCTTTGATGGATAGCCCTGTCCTTGCATAATCCGCCACCACATGTTGGCTGGGACTTAACAAAGGCAGCTCAATCTGCCCTTCAGCATTTGATGATGGTTTCCCCTCAAATATTCCAATGGGGCGATCCCGTAAAGCTGTAATTTCCCACAGTGCCCGTCTACGGTCGATGCCCAGCGAACGAAAAGCATCCGCCTCGGCTAAACGCTCCAATCCCGGCAGGGATAATCCGGCTTCCATCACCGCTGTGACCGTCGAATACTCATTTATACGTCCTTTGGCCAATAACAAAGCCTCTTCTTCCGAAAACCCTTTAATCTGGCGCAGTCCTAAACGTAATGCATGCTGTTTGCCCACCTCACCCTCCAGGGTATTATCCCAAAAGGAGTGGTTGATATCTATAGGGAGCACTTTCACACCATGCCTTTCGGCATCAATAACGATCTGGGCAGGCTGATAGAATCCCATGGGTTGGCTATTGAGCAGAGAAGCCGCAAAAATATCGGGATAATGGCATTTAATCCAAGAAGATACATACACCAGCAGCGCAAAAGAGGCCGCATGGCTTTCCGGAAAGCCATAGCTTCCGAATCCTTCCAGCTGCCGAAAGACCCGCACGGCAAACTCTTCTGTATAACCTTTCTTCACCATACCGTCGATCATCTTCTGCCGGAAGACCGACACCTGCCCTTTTGCCTTAAAGGTCGCCATACTACGGCGCAGTTCATCTGCTTCAGCGGGGGTGAATCCGGCCGCAACAATTGCAATCTCCATGGCCTGTTCCTGAAAAAGTGGGACACCCAAGGTTTTTTCCAGAATCGCCTTAATTTCTTCTTTAGGATAGTCCACGGCCTCTTCATTGTTACGACGGCGCAGGTAAGGATGCACCATGTCCCCCTGTATCGGCCCAGGACGTACAATGGCCACCTCGATAACCAGATCATAAAACTTCTCTGGCTTTAGCCGCGGCAGCATGGACATCTGCGCCCGGCTCTCAATCTGAAATACCCCCAGCGTGTCAGCATGACAGATCATATCATACACTTCCGGGTCATGTTTAGCGCCAATTCCTGCCAAAGTCAGATCCAGTCCATAATGTCTTTGGGCAATATCAAAAGCCTTCCGGATACAGGTCAGCATCCCTAATGCCAATACATCCACTTTCAGGAATCCCAGCGCTTCCAGATCATCTTTGTTCCACTCCAGGTTGGTCCGGTTATCCATGCGGGCATTCACCAATGGACAGAGTTCATGGAGATTGCCCTGTGTAATCACAAAACCTCCGGTATGTTGCCCCAGTTGCCTTGGAAACCCGATATACTGGTGCGTCAGTTCGAGCACTTTGCGTAAATGCGGATCGTCCGGATTAAAACCCTGTTCCATTAAACGTCCCAGGTCAATATCCTCATCCCAATGGCTGCTCACGACACCAGCCAAACGGCCGACGGTATCCATGGATAGCCCCATTGCTTTCCCCACATCCCGTACAGCTCCCTTGGCACGGACCTGTGTTACTGTAGCCACAATAGCTGCACGGTTGCGGCCATATTTCTCGTAAATGTACTGGATCACCTCTTCCCGGCGTTCATGTTCAAAATCAACATCTATATCAGGTGGTTCATCCCGTGCATCGGACATAAACCGAGCAAAGAGCAGCCTGAATTCGATGGGGTTGACCGAAGTAATGCCAAGACAATAACAAATGGTAGAATTGGCGGCCGAACCACGACCTTGGCATAAAATGCCTCTTTCCTTGGCAAAACGTACGTAATCGTAAACGGTCAAAAAATAAGATGCATAGTTTTTCCGTCCAATAAAATCAAGTTCCATCTGGATGGTATCACGGATGGTATCTGGAATCTGGTCACCAAATCTATCTTTTGCTCCCTTCCATGTCAAATAAACTAATTCTTCCTGCGCAGTACGTCCATCGGACGACAGTTCATCCGGATAGACATATTTTAAATCATCCAGGGAGAAGTTGCATGCTGCTGCTATTTCCATTGTTTTTGCGATGGCCTCTGGATATGGCCTAAACAGACGTTCCATCTCCGCTATAGGTTTAAGATAACGTTCGGCGTTTGGATACAATTTAAATCCGGCCATCTGGATCGTACATTTCTCCCGAATACAGGTTAAAACATCCTGTAAATCACGTCGTTCGGGTATATGATAATATACATCACCCAAAGCAACAAGAGGAACGCTTAGGCTTTCTCCTAATTGTTGTAGGCGAAACAAAAGCTTTGCATCGTCACCACGATAGAGCCGTTTGACCCCTAAATACAGTGCCATATCCAAGCGCTTTTTATATTCTGCTACAAATGCAGTAAACTCCGCTTCAAGTTCAAATTTAACCGTTAATCTATTGGGAGGACAAATGATAAATTTGATTCCTTCCTTATACTGATAAACATCGGATCTATAGAGTGTGCATTTTCCCTTCTCGGCACGCAGATTACCTACAGTCAACAGAGACGACAGCCGCCCATACGCTTCTTTATCAGTTGGATAAGCCAATAAACTTGGACCATCCTGAAGGTCCAAACGACAAGCTGGAATAAGGGTAATACCCTGTTTTTTCGCGGCAGTATGCGCGCGAACAATACCGGCAAAACTATTCCGGTCTGTCACCGCAATTTTCCGATACCCCAATGCTGCCGCACGTTCCATCAATTCCTCCGGGTGGGATGCTCCCTCCAGAAAGCTAAAATTGCTCGTCACCTGTAATTCACAATATCCCATTATTACGCAAAAAAACCATGTAAAAACCATTGATTCGGCGACCTATCATCGTAATGCCCCGAACGGTAGATCCAAAATCGTCGGCCCTTCTCATCTTCTACAGCATAATAATCCCGATGCTCGCCTGTATCGATCCACCACTCCCGCTCAATTCGCTCCGGACCATCCGCCTTCTTTACCGTATATATTTGCCCCTTGTACCGAAATAACAATGGCGGATAATCCGGAATAGGTGCGGTGACTATAATAGGTTCGGGGATACTAAGTAAGCGGGTGGGGCGAGGTCTGTCCACCTGCCAATCAACAGCGGATGCTTCCTGCACTAAACTGGCTATTTTCATGGACCGTTCAGGCCAATAATGTGCGGCAGGCAAATAGCGTGAAATTTCGCAGCCAGGATCCCTACTTTTCAAACGGTCCAATAATTCGATCACCATGGGATTATCCAGTCCAATGCGATAGCCCCATAAATTCTCCTGAGCAGGGGCTGCCGCTTCAACTTTCGGAATCTTCAAGACAAACAGTTCAATACCCAATGCGGGTTCTATCTGTGCGATTTTCAGGGCAAATAACTGAAATAAGTGATACTCATGTGCTGTCGCGCGATTGGTTCCGATACTGATCTGCTCTATTTTTCCATCCACACGATGACATTGTAATACCGCTTCCCGTACGCCTTTACCTTCCCCTGCCAGGCGTTTGCAGATATTGTTTAGGAGCTGTTGCAGGGCAAGTTCAATTCCATTGGCTGTCCGAATGGGCTCCAGACAGGGCAAACGTTCTTCGTAAGGAACAATAGGTTTTATGGGCACAATAAATTCATCCTCAAGCCCAGTAGCCTGATCCAGACGGCGTAATAAATCTGTACCGAAACGTCTGCGTAGCGCAGTTCGAGGCATGGTCGCAAAACTTCCGATTGTTTTTAATCCAAGACTTTGTAGCCGCTGCAGCACAGCTACTTCCAGCCGGAGTGCCTCTGCTGGTAAAGCCCATAAAGCATCAAACTGCATTTCTGGCTCAACAATAGGATTTTCCTTTCCAAAATGGGCAATTGCCCAAGCCGCACCGATCGTGTCCGCAATACTCACGCGTACGTCATAACCATGATGTTTAAACCGAGAGACGATATGCTGTAAATAAAATGCTTCTCCACCCCAAAGATGGGCACAGCCACTGATATCCAAAATAATTCCTTCGGGCAGATCTATCGCGACAAACGGTGTATACCGGATACACCAATGTGCAATGTTATGAAGCAACTTTTCGGTTAATCCGGGACGTTCATTGATCACTTTTAAGGAGGGTAAAAATGCTTTTGCATCAGCAATGGCTAAACCAGGGTATACACCTTCCTGTTCAGCCCAAACATTACTAGCATTTACGACCAGCTTTCCATGGGTAGAAATTGCCAGCACAAAGGGAACTTCCTTAAGCTGAGGGTGCCCCACGGCCATCCAATCTGTTTTTAGATGGCGGAACCATAAGGATGCAAATCTTTTTTTCATGCCATTCCCTGATTATCATAAGATTTACTCCATTCTTCGGCAACAGATCTTACTTTAGCAACAGGTTCAAAGTCACCCGCAGTCCATGTCATCTGCCATCGGCCTGGATTCCCATTCCGTACTTTAAGGAGCTCGACATCCCAGCTTGGATAGCCAATTCCCGGCAACCCGTCTTCCACTTGACTGGGCATAGAGCTAATTTTCCATCGGGCAGCACAGGCTGTTGCCCCCAATAATTTCGGATTGTGCTGCAGGATAAATCCTGTCACCCCACTTTTTTCAACAGCCAACTGCAAACGCCGAGATTGTACGAAGTCCAACTGGTGCGTCTCTGCCAATACGGCTGCCACTCCGTCACATTTCAAAGCCTCTTCCATTGCCCATAAAACATCTTTTTCACGTACCATACGGACAAATATGATATTTTCAGGCTCAACACCAAAGGATTTAACGGCTGCGGGAAACAGGCTGTGAAAACAACTTATCCAAATGCAGATGCCACCATTCCGCATCAGCTTGCCCAATAAGCCAGCCATAAAACCGCAAGAAACGGCTCCTCCTACCCGATCAAAACTAATAAATTCATGAATCGCTCCCTTAGGGAAAATCCCATTTGGAAAAGCCTCTTCCAATGGCCCAAGCCCCATTGGAAGCATATCAGCTGATTTTTGCCCTGCTCCCTGCCATAGCAACAGGTCTTTTTTCAATTGGCCAATTAAACTTTGTTTTTCTGTTATTAGCATAGCCTCCTCCGTCTTAAGTTTAAGCAAATTTAATACTAATAATTTTAGTATTAAAGCGAAGTTACTATAATTTTTAGTCTTTAATCACTATTGAGAAAAATAAAGCGTACTTTCTATTTTAAAAAACAATGATTTTTTATTAGAAATTATTCAGAAATTGCTGGATAACATCCTTCTTTCTAGTCGCTACAGGAATCATTTTGCCATCTGCCATTTCCAACTGGCCATCCTTAAAATATTTTTTGATATAGTTTGCGTTGATCAGATAAGATTGATGACAGCGAATAAAGTCTGTTTCAGGCAACATGGTTTCAAAATGTTTCAGCACTTTAGATACCATCATAGGTTTGTTGTCCTTAATATAAAATGTAGTATACCCTTTGTCGCCATGGCAATATAAAATATCCTCAATATTCACAATCTGCGTATATTCAAAGGTACGCAAGGCGATTCTTTTGGGCTTATTTGGCGCCTTCAAATAACTATCGGCCATATTCAACTGCATGCTATTGAATTTATATTCCGTATTCTTCCTATAGCATTTTTCAATCGCTTCTATAAATTGGTCGGGTACTAAAGGTTTCAATAAATAAGCAATAGCACCGATATTAAGCGCTTCAATGGCATATTGATTGAACGCTGTAATAAAAATCGTGTTGATATCCAATTTTAGCTCGGATAGAAAGGATAAGCTTGAGCCATCTTTTAATTGAATATCTGCTAAAATCAAATCGGGATTAGAGGTCAGCAATTCCCGCTCAGCCTGTGCAATGGAAGGACTATAGCCAACGATTTGAACATAAGGAATGCTATCCAAAAGTGACTTTATATACAAGTATATATTATACTCATCTTCAAGAATATAAACTTTCATAATATGAATTATTTAATTAAAATATAAAACAAGTGGAATATAAATTTCGACTTTATAACCACGTTGATCCTCGGTATAATTTTGTGTTATTTCAATCCTAGCTTTTGGTTCAACGTCAGCAAACAATAGCTCCAGACGTTCTTTTGTAATGAGTTGCGATAAAGACGTTTTATGGGCCGCTTGTTCTTTATTTATCTGCATGCCCCAGCCATTATCACAGATGCTGACATGCAATTGATTTTCACCTGCGCGAAAAGAGATCTCCAATTGCCCCATATAGGGTAAGTTTTTAAACGCATGCTCAATGGCATTTTCCACAAATGGTTGAATGATCATGGGTGGAATCATAACATCATCCAAGTCCAGGTTCCCTGTATCGATCCCATAATTAAACACATCTTGATAACGCATCTGCTGTAAAAGTATGTAATTGTTCAACGATTTAATTTCTTGATCCAACGAAATATATTCTTCCCTGTTTAATTCAAGGATATCGCGGATCTGACGTGACAGTAAAAGCAGATATTGATTGGCCTTTGCTTTTTGCTCGCTGCTGATCAATCCCTGTAGATTGGCAATGGCATTGTATATAAAATGCGGATTAAGCTGGTTCTGTCTAGTTTTTTGCTCTAAAATAAGCTGTCTATTTTCAGCAAGAATACGTTGGTTGATATTTTGCAGTAATTTCTGTTTGTTTCTGAAATAGATAAAAAATGCTATGCTGAATATCAGAGCCAATAGAATAACAAATATCCAGCGTTGCTGTAACAAGATCTTATGGTTAAAGGCATTGGTTGTTCGCAGCAACGTAATCGCCTGATCTTTTTTCTCCGTTTGGTATTTTGTATTGATCTCATTGATTTTCTCGGCTTCGATCCGTTGTGTACTCTGTTTATACTCCTGAAATGTTGAATCCAATGCAAAATACGCCCGTTCATAATCTCCTTTTAATGCATAAGCTATTTGTAGATTTTTATAATAAAAAAATTTATTATGCTTCACCTTATGTTTTTTGATAAATTCAAGCCCCGCATTAAAATAAAATATGGCTGAATCCACCTGATTATTGTTCAGAAAATTCTTACCCAAATTTGCATACACATACGCATTGAGTGTATTTGAGGCTTGTAAATAATTGAAATACTTTCTGGATGCTTCTACTGCTTTTGGGTTGTTATTGATGCTGAAATAATATTGCGACTGTAAGTCGTACATGCGCATAATGATGGCCGGGTCTTTCGTTGCATTTGCATAATATTTACAACTGTCCAACGTTCCTTTTAATTTCTCAAAATCATGTAATGCCGTATATTGCATAAATTTCATTTCCTGGTAAGCCTGAGCGACATGTGGGTTAGCCTTATTGGGATGGTGATGATACCAAGATTCAACGTCTTTTAATGCCTGTCGGTATTTACCTTGTCGATATTCCGCATTGGCCAATAGATTATAGAACAAAAAAGTAAACACGCTTTCATGTGCTACAGCATACTCCTTCGCATCAATAATCTGTGCCACCATTGTTCCGCTCGTCACATCATGAAAGCTGAAATTGGCACGGATCCTCAAGTAGTCTTTTAAAACAACTAAGTCTGGTGATAATTTTTGTCCTACCAGATTTTTTAAGGCAATCTCGATGGAGTCAATATTATCATCCAACAGATATTCGTAGGCCAGCAGAATTGAACTGTAAGGTGAATGTTTAAAATACTTATCTTTAAGTAATTCATTTCTTTTGTTTTTTACGACAGCAGCGCTTTTGAAATCCTGTGTCGAAAGATAAGACAATAGGACATTTTCATAACGCAGTTCAAGTGAATCGTAGGTCGTTACTGTATGCTTATCTGAATCCTGGATTTTATTTTGATGACAAGAAAAGAGCTGGACGAGCAGTAAAATTGCCATAAGACAGTAAAATGCTCCATTTCTATAGTTCTTCATCAACATCTTTATTAATTTTACGTTTGTTCTTTCCAAAAGGCACGCATAGGCCTTCGACTGGTTTTAGATCATAGACAGCATATTCATGAAAACTGCGCTTTAATGTTTAAAATATCGTGTGCATGATAGCTTCGTCAACAAGTAATCGAATATCGGAATATTCCAACAAAACACTATACCTAAATTCAAAAATATTTAACTTTCCTGATATTTAAGTATTGCTCTTAGCTGGTTAAAGATACGTTGGGAAATTGTCAATTCTTCCGTCACAATAGAGGCATTGCCACTTAGCTCTTTATCAAATGGAATATTTTTATTATAAGAACTTTTTAATCCATGAGGCAGCCTAGCCTCTACATAATATTTATTGTCTTTATCCGGTGTAAGGGAAATTGATTTGACAAGTCCCTTGATAATACCATATTCCTGATATTTGAAATTATCCAATTTGATCAGCACTTTTTGCCCGGGTTTTAATTTCCCCTGATTCTGTGGGCCGATCAGCATTTGACCGATGATCACCAGCCTGCTGTCCGGTAAAATACTGAACAGATTTGTACCGCTCTTGACAAACTGTTTCTCGCTCAGAAATTTCAGAAAACTCAAGGTGCCATCTGTAGAAGAATACAATAAATACGTCCGTTTCCATTGGCGGATAGACTTTCGTAATTTTTCAAAAAGTTGAACAGCAGCTGTTGAAAATGTTGCCTTATCTTTGACTGTATTGATATTGACCCCGGTCTTAGTTTTTCGGAAGTTAACAATGGCCTCATCCAGCTGTGCTATGGTGATTTGCGTGTTTTTTAGACCTCGCTGAGCCTCTAGCAGTTTAAGCTTTTCATTTTCCAATTCCTGTGGCGAAATTACCCCGCGTTGCTGCAGCAGCTCACATCTACTATAGTTCTTTTCAGTCAATTGAACCTTTGTTTTTTCAAGTTCAAATTGCTGTTTAAGATTCACGATACGGGATTCATAATCCCTGATATTCTTATCAGCCATCAATCCTTCCGCGGCGTAAGGTTGTAAAGCGTTAAAAAGCGATTCATCCTGTACAGCTTTTGCAAAAGCATTGAAATCTTCCTGTATTTCTCCTAATCGGAATTGCGCCGTTTCTTTCAACGGAAAACCATTCAATAGCCCAGAAGTAGAAAATGAATCCGCCAAACGTTCAAGTGCAAGCACATCCTTATAATTGGCCGTTGATTCTAAGATCAAAATAAGATCTCCTTTTCGTACTTGCTGATGATCCTGAAACAGAATCTTTTCGATCCGGGAATCCATGGTCACTTCCATTCTTTCTGGTGGGTTCTCGGATGAAATAATTATGGGTGATTCAATAAAGTCAGGATATTTAATGATACTGGCCAGCAAAAAAAAGAAGGCTATAATAAGTAAAATCAATAAGCTCCCCCAACGGATCAACCAATGCGGTGGATTTTCCAGGATCTCATTTACTTGTTCGGAACGCAACCGAATATCGTCCAGTATGTATTTTTTAGTTTCCAAGTTCCAATTGATTTTTAACAAGTCTATAATATTCGCCTTTTAAGGCAACTAATTCTTCATGATTCCCTTGTTCGACCACCTTTCCTTTATCCAACACAACAATGTTATCAGCATTTTTGACCGTAGACAGGCGGTGAGCAATAACGACCGCGGTGCGCCCCTTTAAAAACTGATCCAGATGGTCAGTGATAATCCGTTCGGTATTGGCATCTAATGCACTTGTTGCTTCATCAAAAAAAAGGTATTGCGGAGCTTTATAAATTGCGCGTGCTATAAGCATACGCTGACGCTGTCCACCACTCATGCCCAATCCTTCATAGCCAATCTTTGTATTGTAACTGGTGGGTAAAGCCTCAATAAAGTCTTTGATATTTGCGATTTGAACCGCATCGCGCAGACGCTCTTTATTAATTTCATCTGATCCTAAAGCGATATTGGCTGCGATGCTATCATTAAAAATATAACCGTCTTGCATAACTACCCCACAATTGTCCCGCCAGATGCGGGGTGATATATGTTGCATATCCACTTTACCAATTTTAATACTGCCAAAATCGGGTGAATAAGATTTTAGTAATAATTTCATCAAGGTGCTTTTCCCACTGCCACTGGCACCTACTATGGCGGTAGTCTTTTTATAAGGAATAATCAGATTTAGTTGTTCAAAAATAGCTTTGTCTGTTCCCTTGTACCTAAATGTGAGATTTTCAATACAGATATCTTCCTCGGGAATATCTTTTTGATAATGGCCATCTAGATTTTCTTCATCATCTTTATCATGGATTTCATTGAGCCGTTCCAGGGCGATCTTGGCGTCTTGAAACTGACGCATAAAATTCATCAGCTGAATCAAGGGACTGTTTAATTGCCCAATAATATACTGTACTGAGAGCATCATACCCAAGGTCAACTGGCCATCCACTACTAATTTTGCTGCGGCAAAACTAATTAAGATATCCTTTAACTGGTTGATCACCTTACCACCAATGGTCTGTATCTGTTCTAATTTCAGTGCTTTGACCTTAAGGCGGAACACTTTGATCTGAACTCCTTCCCATTGCCAGCGTTTGTTGGTTTCAGCATTGTTCATTTTGATCTCCTGCATGCCGTTGATCAATTCCAAAACTTGCCCCTGCTCCTCCGCCAGCTGTGAAAACTGTTTATAGTCTATTTCCCTTCTTTTTTTCAGGAAGAAAGAAATCCAAAATAAGTATAGGGTCGCACCAATGGAAAATAGTAGGAAGAGCTTATAATTATAGATCAATAAGACAACACCAAAAATTATAAAATTGATCAGAGAAAATAAGGTCTGTAATGAATTGTTTGTCAACAGCTGTTCGATACGATTATGATCCGAAATACGTTGCATGATATCAGCTGTGACGCGAGAGTCAAAGAAACTCATGGGCAAGCGCATTAACTTGATAAAAAAGTCAGATACAATTGATATATTGATCCTTGATGATAGATGAAGTAATATCCAGCCTCGGATCGCTTCAATACCCATTTGGCCTAAATAAAGCATAATCTGGGCAAATAAAACCAGGTAGATAAAGTTAATATCCTGATTTTGAATTCCGACATCCACGATACTTTGGGTAAGAAATGGAAAAACCAGCGCCAATAGGCTCCCGGCGATCAAACCGAAAGCCAATTGTACCATAAAGGCGCTATATTTACTGAGATAATGTTTTAAAAATTTTGAAATCGAATGTCCCTTTTCTTCCTTCTCTTCATGATCCACAAAGCGGGCTGTCGTCTCTAGTACCAATACAACACCTTCTTCAGTACGTTCTTCGGCTTTCTCCCCGATCCAGTACCTTAAGAATTCCGATTTTGAATAAGTGATTAACCCGAAAGCAGGATCCGAAGCATAGAGCTTATAATCATTGTGCTTTTTCTCAATTTTATACAGCACCACATAATGCTGTTCCATCCAAAATACCACACAGGGCAACGGCACTTCATTCACGAGCGTTTCAAAATCTATTTTTACAGCAAGGGTCTTAAACCCTATTGTTTCAGCTGCCCGGCTCAAGCCCAGCAAACTGGAACCTTCTCTTGTGGTACCGCAGAGATCCCGGAGCATCGGTAGTGGTAATATTTTACCATAATACTTGCTGATTATCCTTAAACAGGTAGGGCCACAATCTTTTGAATCCGGTTGTTTATAAAAAGGGAATTTCGTCATGCTGTCTTATTTAAAAACAAACATACTGGATCGCAAAAAGATAAAATTGACGAATTAATAATCGCATCTATCCTATCAATATTCGTCTTGAACAATCTGTTTTCCGAATGAATAATGCTGCGACTGGATTTATTTTAACGATTTTCTGTAACAAATGGCTGCCACCATATACTAATTACAAAAACTCAAAACATTCGCCCTGATGACAAACAGTATCCTATTAACTTTCATCACTTGGGATGCCAGCAGTGATATCTTCAGCATACCGATCATCAATCATCCCATCCGTTGGTATGGATTGTTCTGGTTACTGGGAATAGTTTTATGCTACAGAATACTATGGTCCATGTTTAAAAAAGAGGGGCGTCCGGCCGAATTTCTGGATCAGCTGAGTATTTATATTATGGTGGGAACGATTATAGGGGCACGCCTGGGCCATATTTTGTTTTATGATCCATCGTATTATCACAGCAATCCCTTAAAGATCTTTGCAATATGGGAAGGAGGCCTAGCTAGTCATGGCGGAGGAATTGGTATCCTGGTTGCTATTTTTCTATTCGCAAGGAAGCAGAAGCTTCCTTTTCTCTGGGTAGCCGATCGAATTGCACTGGTTGTCCCCATCGCTGGCGCCTGTATCCGCCTGGGAAACCTGATGAACTCGGAAATGATAGGCACACCGACAGATCTCCCCTGGGCTTTTGTCTTCACTTCTATTGACCAAATACCCCGCCATCCCGCACAACTGTATGAAGCAATATTTTGTGTGCTACTGTTTCTGTTAATGAATCACCTCTGGACAAAACCGATTCTTAAAAATAACATCGGCAACTGTTTTGCAATGCTGTTAATCCTTTTATTTTCCTTCCGCTTTTTGGACGAATTCTTAAAAATCAATCAGGAAGATTTTGAAAACTCCCTGTTCATAAATATGGGCCAGCTGTTAAGTATCCCTTTTATTCTCCTGGGGTCGGCCCTCCTTGTCAGCAATAGCAAGAAAAAAACAGATCATCTTTTGCAAAATAAAAGCTAGTCATGCCGAAATTGACAGCATTATTTTAAAATACCGGACTGGAATGCAACTTTAACAAGCTCGGCTGTATTTTTCACCTTCATTTTTTCGATCAAACTTTGTCGATGTCCTTCGATTGTACGTTTGCTCAAAAAAATCTTGTCGGCAATTTCTACATTCGTGAAACCGTCAGCGATTAATTTCAATACCTCAAGCTCACGCTCACTGATATCGAAATCCGGTAGCGAACGGTTTGATAAACCAACGTAATTTTCGCCCGATATGACTTGGTCAAGCAGCGCCATGCTAATCTCTTCACTTACATATTTTCCTCCATTAGCCACATGATTAAGGCCAAAAAGAAGTTCGTTATAGTCTACATTTTTGAGCAGATATCCAGAAAGACCAAGCGCAAATCCCTCAACAACATAATGGATCTGGTTTAACATAGAAAGAATGACAACCTTGATGGAGGGATACGTTGACTTGATCAGGCGTAACAGCTCCATCCCGTCCATATGATCCATACTGATATCCGTTAAGATAATATCAGGCAACAATTGATTATCTAAAAGTTCCAGGGCTTCATTGCCATTCGAAGCCTCTCCGACGACATCAAAACCTTCCTGAGACTCCAATAACAATTTAATACCATTACGTACGACCATGTGATCCTCAACCAACAGTATCTTAACCTTACTCATCATTTACAATATTTAATAAAAATTTATCTTCTTATTTATCCGAATTGTATGCACCTATGGAGTTCAGTTGCATTTTTACCTTGGAAAGATTAGGAAATAACTTGTACCTCCAATTCCCCTCTTGTCATCTTTCCAAACGGGTACAAACCGAATAAAGATACAAAATTCTATCCATTTAAAGGATTTTACACGATATTCTAACGGAACTCATGACAAAAGAGAAACTACATCCGGATTAAATTCAAGGAAAGCGATATTAAGCGCACAGCTGTTTCAACGCAACCTACCTTTGATCAGGTGCGTTCGAGTGCAGCTCGTTAAGAAAATCACAGTCATGGTGTATTATTCATAAAAAAGTAACAGCAGTATATCAATTATACCGCTGTTACTTCATACACCGTCAGTCTTCTCTGATGGTTATTTACTTTTCAGTTGTTGTCCAGCAATATCCTCCCAACGGTAATAATGGAAAGTTTTATCATCGCTCATGGCCACAAATAAGCCATGTTGAAAGGTATCATTCAGACGGGAAGACACGACCTCCGAACCATCACTTTGCGTGGCCATAACGGACACTGTCTTCAAATGGATATGTTCAAACGGGTTCACCTTTGTTCCCTCGCGGCTAAAAATCTGAAAGCGGTTTGCTCCTTGATCAGAGACCAATATATAGCCGGTGCTATCCGTCAGCTTAAAAATAGAAATACCTTCATGATCTTCTTTAAAACCTTTGGTTGCAAAAAGGGCCAACTGCTGATTTCCCTTCGCCGGATCCGCATAATATTGTTTCACCCCCACCTGCTCGTCCGAATAGTAGATATAGCCCAGTTCATTGTCCACAGCGATGGCTTCAATTTCTTTCTTTCCACTAAATGAGCCAAACTTACGGACTAAGGCCGCTTTCACGGCGCCAGCACCATTGTCTTCCAATAAATACTGACCTAAATACCCTTCTTTAGGTCCATTTTTCCGACCCACAATCGCATAGATTTCACCTTTCGGCGATGTGTAAAGTGCAATACCCATCAGATCTCTGAATTCCGGTTCGGTCTCGCCTACAAACATATCCAATCCTCCCCCGTCGATTGGTTTCATATCTGGCAAAGAGAATATACGTAACTTATGGGTCATACGTTCGGTCGTAACAGCAATATCTACAGGTTTTCCATCTAGCATTAAACCATAAGCGATATCCACATTATTGGGGCGTTTCAGATCAGAAACTACCTTATCCTTGACAATTTTACCTTGTAGATCGTACACAAATAAAGCACCATCTGCATCTTTGTCCGTAGCAATGACCAAACTTTTGCCGGGATCGGTCTTATTGATCCAGATCGCAGGATCATCAGAATCATATCGTACTGTTTCAGTAACTATGGCCGGTTTGATCGTATCCATTGCGGAAGTAACAGACTGAGGGTTATTACAGGCGACCTGCAGGAATGTTGAGGCTGCCAGACAAAAAAATAGTGTTGTTTTTAAAGTTGTCATGCTATTGCGTTAATTAAAATTTAGTACCAAAAGCACCGACATAAGTCACGGGCTTTGGCGAGGTATACGATAAACCATTGGACAGCACCAAGCCATCGCTAAAATGAGGCTTAAAAGCAGATGTACCTGCTTTTAATGCCGGTGAATTTCCTTGGAGATGGAAATCCCAGGCTGCATCAAATACATAATTATTGACCGAAGTCTCTAAGGGGTAGGCTGTAAATTTAGGGTTGTTCTCGCCAGCGGTTTTACCTCTGACATCATTGGTGCCGCCTATGATATCATTCTTTCCGACCTGAAATTGGTCCACCGTCAATTGATCATAGCCATAATACCAATTGTTGCTCGAAACCGAACGGCTATCTTCCGGATTTTTGGCATCACGTTTAACGCCAAATCGTGTATTGGCAAAAAGGTTATTGTAGATCTCCGCTTTTACCGAAGCTTCCAGCCAAATAGAGCCGCCCTTAGCAGTCGGTCTGCGCCAGCCCGTATTGAGAATGGTGTTGTTATAAACGAAGATATGCGCTTGTGGCGTCCTATCGCCGGAGTTGGACAGCTTCAGCGCGTTGGTATTAACACTGTAGACCAAATTGAAAGCCACGTCTGCCAAAGAGCCCGATTTAAAGTTCATCGCCTCGCCCCCGGTTACCCCATTCGAAAAGAACCGGTTGTTGGCGAAGATAATTTTACCCCCTTCAATATAAGTACAGTCTTCATAAAAATGACTGATCGTGCTATTTTGAACAATCAATTTTCCTTCCACATTGGAAAACCATAAAGCTGGCAGCGCTTCTCCGGCTTTCTGTTTGTACAGCCTCATCTTCACCGAAGTCGATGCATCCGACGTAACCGCACCACCATATTCTAAATACGTATTATCCAGAACCAGTTCCTTACAGCTTGGCGCCGCCAAAATACCGCCCCAAAGTTTTCCAAATTCATTTTCTTTGGTTTTATAAGATTCCTCCACCGTAAATTTCACGGGCCTCTCGGCTGTACCCAGCACATACAGGTTGCCCAGTACAACTATCTCAGGCTTATTGGCCGGATCCATCAGCACCGTTACACCTTCCTCAATGGTCAGGGACTTTCCTTCGGGAATAATGATATCTCCCGTGATACGCTGCACGGTACCTTTGCTCCATACGCCCGTTACCTCACCGATCGCACTACCATTGGCATCGGAGGTATCCACATCGCTATTTGCTTTTTCACAAGCCGTCAACCATACCATCGTAAGGGACATGAGCAGTATAATAAAGTTATTTTTCATCGCTAAATATTTTTTCCGCCATCGTTCAGATGGGAAGTTCTTTGTTTAAATTCAATGGAATTATTTCTCGTAAAAAGTTCGCACATACGCTTATTTCTTAAAAGAATAACGTAAACCAAAAATATAGTTCTGACCATATAAATCCTTTCTTATAAGCGTGTTGACACCGTCAACAATTTTCTCAGCGATCTTATCATTTTCTGGATTCGTCCCCTTTACATAAAGTTCCATGGGCGTGTCCAACAGATTATTCGCTTTAGCAAAAACTGCCCAGCCCGCTTTGAATTTCTTTTCCACTGAAGCATCCAGCTGTATAAATCCTTTCTGCCATAAATCAGCGTTTAAAAATTCCGATACCGAATTGATCCGCGAGCCAGTATAAGATCCGGCCAACTGTCCCTCCCAACCCTTGTTTGCATCCTTATAAAGCAAAGATAGATTGGCAATATGAGCTGCCTGCCCATGAAGAGGCCGTGTCTGATCCACCAAGATTGGATCCAGATCCTGTGTGATCTCATTGATTACCCGCGATTTTTTCGGTGTGGTGATCCGTGAATGCGTATACGTATAATTGGCTTTAACACCGAATTTTTGGATATATTTAATATAATCCAACTCTACACCAAAATTGTTGGCCGTTCCAAAATTACCCGGCATATAGTACACATCCTGCCCCCGAATTTCATCGGGCTGAAAGGTATATTCGATCGGATTTTGAATCCTCTTATAGAATAGTCCGGCAAGAAATTGCGATGAAGGCTCCGGAAATAACTCATAACGTAAGTCAAAATTATCCGCTAGTGCATGTTTCAAATCTGCATTTCCGCGTTCCCAGAATTCTTCATTTAATACCCGCGACGGCACCACCTCATAGAACCCCGGACGGTTTAAAGCACGATAATATGCCCCATGAAGCTGTTGCTTACTATCCAGGTGATATTTCATGGTCAAACTAGGCAACCATTCGGTATAGGCCCGGGAACCCTCCGGCCTTTCTTCACCATCCGGAAACAACAATTTATACCCCTGATTAGTGTGCTCCATCCGTATACCACCGATCATTTGAATTTTGTCATTCTCGTAGTTGAACATCCCGTAAGCAGCGGTGGTTTTCTCGCTGGCATCGTAGGTCAACGGATTACGCACGGCACCCGTCGGATTGCTAACCGTGAGGTTCAAATCCGTATAGTCCTGAAAATCCACCCCATACTGGTACTTCGCTTCACCGGCAATTGGAGACAGATTGTAATTGTTATAGAAACTGCTCCGTTGTTTGTCACGATATAAGCCACCGGTCGACAGTTCCAGTTTGTTTGCAGCCAACGGCACCTTATACGCAAGATCCCAATATCCGGCACGGTCATCGTCCGTATTCCGCTCCCAGCGATAGGTCACCGGAGACCTATTGACCAGAGAAGTCCGTCTGCGTTGAAAATTCTCTTCGATACCATCCAAACTAATTGTCGTATTCTGCGGCACTTCATTACGGGCAGATGACAGCACGCCGGACCAGCGGAAGTTCACGCGATTATCCAAAAAATGATGATCTCCCTGTAGGTTACCATTGTAAATCTGCTGCTCGGTCTTTCTGGTCCGGGTCACATAGGTCAGTTCAGACTTGCCGATACTTGGATCATACTGTCCATTATAAATTGTATTGACCGCATCCCGCAATTGCAGATTATTCAGGTTCACATACATCTGGTAAAAACTCAGCCGATGATTGGCATTGAATCGGTAGTCTATCTTGTTGTGTACACCCAGACGCTGCTGCTGCTCATCATATTGCCGATCACTCTTTTCGGTGATGATCGCATTCGGATTGGTGTTATTGACCGAAGATTTGTAAAAAATAGAATGACTGCCACGGTAAAGATTTTGATAGCTCAGTCCCAATATTACCCCCAACTTATCATTTAGGTAACGGTTCCCAACTGTCAAATTACCAATAAGATCCGGTGTCGGTCTCTTATACCTATAGTCCAATGTGCCCTTATCAAAATCAGCGGCGGTGGCATTGTAATTTTTTCCATGCAGTTCATAGGGCGACTTTGACGACACAGCTCCGCTGGAGAAGCTGCCAAAATCGCGGTTAAAATACCGCTGACTGTAACCTGAGGCCAGATTGGCCTGAAAAAACAGTTTACGTGGTGCGGATTTCATCACCATATTCACGACACCACCGATGGCATCTGCCTCCATATTTGGTGTCAGCGATTTGTAGACTTCCAACCGTTCCAACATATCGGAAGGAAATAGATCCAAAGGTACGTAGCGGTATTTATTGTCCGGACTGGGTACTTTCACGCCATTAACCAAGGTCGTGTTATAGCGTTTGTCCATTCCCCTTAGAATCGCATACTGTCCCTCGCCATTTGAATTGCGTTCGATTGAAACGCCCGAAACACGTTGCACAACATTTGCCACCGTAATATCCGGTGAGATCTCAATTGCCCTGGCCGATACCACATTCATGATCTGTGAAGCATTTTTTTCCAGTCGGCGGGCGCTTGGGTCATCATCACCTCCGTTGCGCTGTCCCTTGATCGTCACCTCCATTAAGGTCTGCTCACTCGAGGTAAGCTGAAACGTAAAATAAGGCGTATTTTCCTTTTTTACCTCAATTTCCTGGACCAGTTCGGCATAGGACATATGTCGGATATGTATCTTATCCGCACCTGCAGATAGTCCTTTGAATTCAAACGAACCATCCAGTTGTGTCTTGGTTGACAGACCACTTTGTTCGAGGAACACGGTAGCACCGACAATGGCTTCCCCTGTTTGTCCGTCCAGGACTTTCCCCTTGATCTTGGTCGCATAAGCGGCGCTGATCGAAATACTGGAGGCAAGCAATACCGTTAAAACGTTTTTCATTTTTTCTAGATTATTATGAATCTTTGATTGTTGCTGCAAATATGAAAGCCGCTGGCAGATTCACAAAATCTTTGGCGTTACAAGAAAGAAACAAGCCAAAAACAAGACTAGACACCAGGGAAACAATAAAGAATAAACAATTGAAAGAAAAGCACTTACACCTAAAATAAACGCCATTAAAGTTCGGTTACGATTATGTTAAGAAATTATGAAATACGAAGCAGATACCCAGCGAGATCCTCGCTCTGTTCCAATTTTAGTTTTTTCCTTAAGCGATGCCTGGCCACCCGAAGGCTATCCTGGGAGATCCCCAGAAGGATTGCGATATCGGTGTTGTTGAGATTGATTTTCAGCAATGCAATCAGCCGCATATCGGCGGCGGTCAGATCGGGAAACAGCTTGATCAATTTTTCAAAGAAACTATGATGTACGCGCTCAAATGTGCCCATAAATTCTTTCCAATGAATGCCCTGTGTAATGTGCTCACTGATTTGTTGAACCATGCGCTGCATAGGTTTCTTCTGATCCCTTCGATCATCTTTGACCAGGGCCTTCAACTCGTCTCGCAGCTCTTCCAGAAATCGATTGCTACGGATGAGGTTAAGCGTATGTGATGTCAGTTCTTTTTCCTTCAGGGTCAACTCCTGTTTGAGTTGTTTGTCTTCCAACAGTTGGTTTTTGAGCGCTATTTCAGCCAATTCGCGCTCGGCTTCCTGCTTCCGTGATTCGGCAATCTGGGTTTTGATCTTTATTTTTTGCCGGCTATAGAGTACGTAGGAAAGTATGCTTAATAGGACCAATACGAGTATCGTACCCAATAACAAGATGGAATTCATCCGTTTGTTGGTCTGCAATTTCTCTATTTCCTCCGCCTTTTGGTTCATATCATACAGAGCCTGAAAAAAAGCCGTATGGCGGGCCCCGTCCACGCTGTATAGTTCCAGTACAAATTTTCGGCTCCGTTCTGCATAGAAATAAGCACTATCCATCTGTCCACTTAAAGCGTATGTTTTACTGAGGTCTTTTGTCGTTGATGCCATCTGATAGACATCTCCAAGGTTTTCAGCTAAACGAAAAGCAAGTTGGGTCATTTGGATACTTTCAGGATATTTATTTGTTTTTCGAAAGATATCCCCCATATTATTAATGACCACAATCTTTCCATAGTTGTCCTTGGTTTGCTGATACAAATTCCTCGCTTTTTCAAAATGCGCATAAGCACTGTCATATTTCCCCAGATCCTCGTAGATACTGCCTAGATTTTCATGGATCTTAGCTTCGCCGTTGCGGTTCGCCTGTTCACGGTAGATCGCCAAAGCCTGGTTTTGATAAACAAAGGCCAAATCGTAATGCCCGTCTTTTTCAAAAAGATGTCCGATATTCCCCAAGACTGAAGCTTCACCATTTCGGTCATTTTCACTTTTGAATGCCTGCAAAGCTTTGTTAAAGTATTCTTTCGCGATTTGATGTTGTTTATTGAAAATATTGAGTTCGCCAATATCTGTCCAATTATATCCCAGTGATTGCTTTGCATTGATCTGCGTGTAGATACGGTCCGCCTGGAAATAATAATCCTGTGCCTGAGCGTAATGCCCCTGATTGACGCACAACCAGCCAATGGCCTGTAAACAATTTCCTTGCAGCATTAGATCATGGTCATTAACGGCTTTTGCATATCGCTTTTTCACTAACGTAATCGCTGAATCTGGAAAATTTTGGCTTAATACCCGGATCTCCTTAAATGAATCCACTTGCGCGGTAGCCAACTGAGACAAAATCAGTTGCCCCAGAAGTACAACCGAAAATATAATGTTAATAGAAATTCTCATTTTTGCAGTAAATAATCGCCCTGCAAATTTAAGCGGAAACATGTTAAGAAAATATTAAATCCGATTAAACTTAATATGGTACAAAGGACAGGCTACATCGCAACCTCAGGATAAGACAAAGCATACTTTTTCTTTGGTATTTCTTTGCCTATCCTTTGCCGTTTCTTTGCCTATCCTTTGTCGTTTCTTTGCCGTTTTTAGGCCATTTCTTCGCACCTCCTTCGGGCTTTCTAGGGATCTGCTTTGTTATTTCTTTGCTGTTTCTTTGATATAATACCAAAGAAACAGCAAAGAAATAGCCTTCAATGAACAACGTTAGACATACGTTGCTAGCAAGGAAGCCCCTACCGCAAACGAAAAAGGGCCCAATAAAAGTAGGGACGAACTGGCTGAGGGTGGAACTTTGCGATAACTCCTATCAGGAGGCTACCGTGAAAACAGAAAAAAAACAAGGGGTGTCCGATCTAGCATCGAACACCCCTTAGCACCTATTGATTTGTTAAATATTAAAGCTGGCACAGTACAGAACCTTTTGCTTAATTGCAGTTAAAATACAATTGACGTAGCGGCTAACTTAAGCTATCGATCGCAACAAAGTCGTGCTACAGATCAATACCCTGATTTAAGCTCAATCAAAGGTGTTATCCGTTCTAAAATATCAAAAGCGACCTCAGCCATCTTATTTCCTTTATTGTCCAGCAACGGATTTACTTCGACAATCTCGAAACAGGTTACTTTTCCCGAACGGATGATTTCTTCCAATATCAGAACGATTTCCTTCGGCATGAAGCCTTTGGGCACCGGTGTCCCCGTACCGTCCGAAATCAATTCACTATCCATGCTATCCACATCAAAAGAGATATAAATCATATCGCAGTCCTTCAAATTGGCCAATGCCTCGGCTACACAGTCTTCGATGCTCCGTTGACGAATTTCTTCGACGCGGTAATTTTTCACACCTAAACGCTCAATCAGCATATCCTCTGGCTCTTCGGTATCCCGAACGCCAAAATAGATTAAATTCGCAGGCTGTATCTTCTCGGCCGGACCAGCAATACGTTTCAGCTTATTCCAGAATTCTTCTGTTGATTGATCAATTTCATTAATCTTACAAGACAGGTTATCTTCATTCAACATGGCCGCCAAAGGCATCCCATGCATATTACCGGAAGGTGTTGTATAAGGTGAATGAATATCCGCGTGGGCATCAACCCAAATCACCCCCAATTTTTTATCCGGATATGCCGACTTGATTCCACTGATTGTACCCATTGCCGAAGAATGATCTCCCGAAAATACCAGCGGGAAATTACCCGCTGAAAGACTATCCTCAACGGTCGAAGCCACTTGCTTACATTGCTCATAAATCTGCTGAATATGCTTACCGAAAGGATGGTTATCATTTTGATAAATGGAACTATTTCGGGTAGGCACATCTACAAAAGGATAATTGATAAAGTACTGACTTCCTTTGTTGATTGCCGCAATCTCAATGGCATCAATTCCTAAGTCAGAACCTCTGGTACCCGCACCGATATCTGACCTGTTTTTAATCAGTTCAATCATCTTTTTCATCGCGTACGTACATTAACCAACGATCGTTCGATTATCTCCAGACAGCTGTTGATCTGGCTTTTGGTAATAACCAAAGGCGGAGCCAAACGAATTTTGTTGCCATGGGTAGGTTTTGCCAGAAGACCATTCTTCTTAAATTCCAGACAAATATTCCAGGCCAGATCACTTTCTTCACTGGCATTGATCACAATGGCGGTCAATAGTCCTTTCCCCCTAACCTCGGTAATGATATCCAATTTAGCCGCAATCTTCCGTAATCCTTGCAGAAATAGGTCGCCCATTTGACGTGCATTCTCGACCAGATCTTCATCCAATACGACCTGTAATGCCTCCATGGCGACCGCGCAAGCCAAAGGATTACCACCATAGGTAGAGCCATGCTCACCGGGTTTGATACATAACATAATCGTATCGTCTGCCAACACCGCAGACACTGGCAATACACCTCCGGATAGGGCCTTACCTAATATCAATACATCAGGCTTACTTGCACTGTCTACATCGTCAATGGCATAAGATGCCAGCATGCTTCCGGTTCGCGCGATACCCGTCTGAATTTCATCAGCAATAAAAAGCACATTATAGCTCGTACACAACTGGCGCACACGTTTTAGATAATCCGTATCCGGAACCACAATACCCGCTTCGCCCTGAATGGGCTCCACAATAAATCCGGCAATATTTTTATCCTGTTTGAACAATACTTCCAATGCCTCAATATTATTGTAGGGCACCAAGGCAATCCCATCCACAAATGGACCAAAATCATTGGTCGCAGTCGTATCGTTTGAAGCAGATATCACCGAAATGGTACGTCCATGAAAATTGTCTTTGGCAAAAACTATTTTAGCTTGATTCTGTGCAATACCCTTCACTTGGTACGCCCACTTACGACAGAGCTTCATCGCCGTCTCAACAGCCTCTACACCAGAGTTCATGACCAGCGCTTTATCGAATCCGAAAAGCTTGCAGATCATTTCTTCAAAATCGCCTAATTTATTGTTATAGAAAGCGCGTGAGGTCAAGGTTAACTTTTGGGCTTGGTCCGTCAATGCAGCGATAATCCGCGGATGACAATGTCCTTGATTGACTGCTGAATAGGCGGATAGAAAATCAAAATAAGATTTACCGTCAACATCCCAAACCATAACACCAGCTGCCCGTTCCAACACAACCGGTAAAGGATGATAGTTATGTGCTCCATATTTTTCTTCCTTGGCCACGAATACCGCGCTATTTCCTTGTTTAGATACCATACTCATAATTTGGATTTTATTTTCAAATAATAACAAATATACAATTTTTACTATTTTTAATATAAAACAAAGTAATTTAACACTAAATTAGCGTTAAAATATTAAAATTAACTTTCATACTTACATAACAATGAACGGCATTGATGAATTTGACCTTCAGATTTTAAAATACTTGGATGCAGATGGCCGAATGGCCTATTCCGCTATTGCTACTGCATTGGGTGTATCCAACACCATGATCCATCAACGGATCAATCGCTTAATGGATCAAGGGATACTGACCGGTATAAAACCTGTATTGGATGAAAAAAGATTGGGGTATGACTGGGGGGCCTTTACGGGATTGAGCCTTGAGAAAGATCATGACTCAGGCCGTATTATTGCGGAATTGAAAAAAATACCTGAAGTAACGGAATGTTATTACATCACGGGAAATTACACCTTATACATTAAGATTATTGCCAAAAACCATGAGCATATGCGCCAGTTGCTGTATGAAAAAATTGACAATATTCCCGGCATCGCTAAAACAGATTCGCTCATCGAATTGGGTTGCGCTTTTAAACGTAATATTATCCTTTAACAACAACTGCTCGTGCAACTGCTCTTGAATCTACAGCAACAACAATGGAGTCAGTCCCTTATTGTTACTTGCCGATATTTGCCAGCTCTTCTTCTGTCCAATAAATTAATTCCCGCAATACATACACGTTTTCATAACTTCCCAATCCATCTATATAATCCCACAAATCGCCCTCAACTTTAACCGGCCTACCATGATGCAGTATATCGTATCCATTATCCAACCAATTCTGTATCTGCTCTTTATTCATCTTTATATAATCTTATTATTCATGTTTACACTAAATGATCACTCCAAATATAAGGCATTTTTGTGAGGGAAATAAAGCTGCTCAACAAGAAAATTAAAATCCAGCATTTGATTAAAACATAGACTTCTTGCTTAAGTTTTTCGGTCTAAAATAACTGATTTAAGATTAAATAAGGTATATTCGTATGAAACTAAATTGCATAATTATGGCAGATTTTTTCTATGTTGGCTATGAAGGTGAAGACGAATTGCTCGAACTCGTAGCGGTATCAACCATACAATCCCTCCTCTATTTTCAAGACGCCGATCAAGAAGATTTTACAACAATAAAAACATCCATTGATCAAAACTTTATTGTTGAGGAAGATCTGATCACTGTGGCCGACACCCTGCGACTGGATCAATCCATCGTACGCTTCACACCCGGAAAACCAAACTATAAAGATTAAGTTTCCGGTATAAACCTAGGCTTAGTAACAGTAACAATATCACGATGATGAACAGGATCACTGTGCATCATTTGTGTGGAACAAAAAAAACGAACAATATGAGAGCAGTCTTAATTGGCGGATCTGGCGCAACCGGAAAAATACTTGTGCACGATTTATTGAAGTCAGCGGAATTCACCGAAGTTATCGTCCTCCTACGTCGCAAGGCATTTGATGAGCAGCCCAAATTACAGCAGATTATTGTGGATTTCAACAAGCTACAGGAATTTGAACAGCATATTCGGGGTGATGTCGCGATCTCCTGCCTCGGCACGACAGCCAAAGATGCGGGCAGCAAAGACGCCCAGTGGAGAGTGGACCATGATCTCAATCTACAATTTGCGGCGCTGGCCAAGAAAAATGAAATCCCCTGCTTTGTATTGCTGTCAGCAGTCAAGGCTGACGCTGGTTCGAAAATTTTCTATAATCGAATGAAAGGAAGCTTAGAACAACATGTTAAGGCACTTGATTTTGGCAAGCTTATTATTGTGCAACCCGGCGGTTTAATCCGTCCAAACACAGATCGTGTAGGTGAAAAGATTGGCATAAGTGCATTAAAGGCCTTTAATCGCATTGGCCTTTTCAAGGCCTACGAAGCGCTTCCTGTTGCCCGCGTAGCCTCGGCGATGCTGCAGGCTATTCGCAACTGTAAAGAATCCATCAATATCATCTCTGTAAAAGAAATCAAACAATTATCGGAAAAAGCAGATCAGCGGTAACCGCAATAACAGAGGGTCTTAAAGAGCATTCATAATAATGAATTAACAATTAGCTAATGGTAGCTTGTTAATTTGCGGACATTTATTATTATTTATCACACTAATGAAAAAACACTTTTTATTCCTCTTTCTCTTTGCTTTTATCCAGGTATTTCCGGCTTTTAGCCAAGAAGCAAAATATATCTTTTACCTCATCGGTGATGGAATGGGCCTCAATCAAGTCAACCTGACTGAAATACACCTTGCCGAAAGCCAGCAAAAGAATAGCCCTATACCGCTTGTGTTTACGCAGTTTCCCCATGTTGGTTTTGCTTCGACACATTCACAATCCAACGGCGTTACCGATTCCGGAGCCGGCGGTACCGCACTAGCCGTTGGCAAAAAGACAAAGAATGGTGTTATCGCGATGGATAGCACAGGAACAGTACCCTATAAAAGTATCGCTTATGCAGCTAAAGAAAAGGGAAAAAAAGTCGGCATTATTACAAGTGTAAGCATTGACCATGCCACGCCAGCATCGTTTTATGCCCATCAGCCCGACCGCGATATGTACTACGAGATTGGAAAAGAAATTATTAGCTCCAATTTTGATTTTTTCGGCGGATCCAATTTCTTAAAACCAGAGACTAGCTTTGACAAAAGTACAGCACCTTCCCTTTTTCCAATATTCGAAAAAGCGGGATACCAGGTTTTAAAGGGAAAAGATGCCTATATGCAATACCCGCGCAAATCTGATAAAATTATCCTCATGAACACCGAGGGAACGGCGACTGATGCGCTCAAGTATGCCATAGATCAAAAGCCCACTGACCTAAAGCTTGCCGATATTACTGCAGCGGCTATCCAATCGCTGGAACTGAATAACAAAAATGGGTTCTTTTTAATGGTCGAAGGCGGAAAAATAGACTGGGCCTGCCATGCAAATGATGCTGCTACTACCATCCAGGAGGTGCTGGACTTTAATTCCGCAGCGGAACTGGTCTTTGAATTCTATAAGCAACATCCCAATGAAACACTTATTGTCGTGACAGCAGACCATGAAACAGGCGGATTGGGTATCGGCAACGGCAGCTCGACATTAAAAACTAAATTGTTAGCAAACCAAAAATTATCGCATGCCGAACTGTCAAATGAAATTGGGAATCTGCGCAAAGGTAAGGAAAATGCTTCTTGGGATGATCTAAAAAACTTACTTTCCACACACACGGGCCTCTACAATCAGGTAAAAGTGAATGCAGATGACGACAAAATGCTGAAAGAAGCCTTTCAGCGAAGCTTTGTCGACCATCAAAATGAAACAGCAAAAAGTCTGTATGCAAGTGATGACAAAATAGCTGCTTTAAGCATAGCCATACTGAACCGCATGAGTTCAATTGCATGGGCATCCAACAACCATTCGGCAGCCTATGCACCGGTCTATGCTATTGGTGTAGGCGCTCAACTGTTCAATCACAAAATGGATAACACTGATATACCGAAGAAAATAGCGAAAGCAGCTAAGCTCAGCTTGGATTAAAAACAAAAAATCCCCAAGAATTATCTTGGGGATTTTTTCTGAGCCTCTTATCGGGATCGAACCAATGACCTACTGATTACAAGTCAGTTGCTCTACCAGCTGAGCTAAAGAGGCTGTTCAATGAATTTTAACGAGTATCGCTCAAAGAGCCTCTTATCGGGATCGAACCAATGACCTACTGATTACAAGTCAGTTGCTCTACCAGCTGAGCTAAAGAGGCTTTTTAAAGAAGTTTGATGAGTAACACTCGAAGAGCCTCTTATCGGGATCGAACCAATGACCTACTGATTACAAGTCAGTTGCTCTACCAGCTGAGCTAAAGAGGCGTTAACTTCTTTTCAATCATTAAAACGGCTTTCCGTTTTAAGATGCTGCAAATATCGAAAGCCTAAATCAAAAATACAAGTCTGCCGAAATAATTTTTGCCCTTGACAACTCAAATAATTAAAAATCAACATCATTATTTTTGTATACTGAAAATTTGTCATGACTCAATAAATATTAATGCCATTTTTTCCGAAATATCCCGTAAAACCTGAATGGCATTTCAATTGTTATACCTGATGCATATCAACAAAACTTTAATTAGTAAAGCATGAACTTTAACAATTACACAATCAAAGCCCAGGAAGCTATACAAAAAGCTTCGGAGATTGCTGCTGGAAATCAGCAACAGGCAATTGAAACGGCACATATACTAAAAGCATTACTTACTGTAGACGAAAATGTTGTCAGCCATTTATTAAAAAAATTGAACGTCAACATTACTTACCTTGGCACTGAGCTTGACAAACAGATCGATCGCTTTCCCAAAGTTAGCGGAAGTAATATTTATTTGAGCAGTGACACCAATAATGCATTGCAAAAAGCGCAGGGCTATCTCAAAGAATTCAACGACGAGTTTGTATCCGTTGAGCATTTGCTATTGGGCATATTGGCCACCACGGATCAAACATCCTCCCTATTGAAATCGCAAGGGGTCACCGAAAAAGACCTAAAGACAGCCATTAAAGAATTGCGTGGCAATAACCGGGTGACCGACCAAAATGCAGAAGCCACTTATAACGCATTAGGTAAATATGCCCGTAATCTAAACGAGTATGCTGAATCCGGCAAACTCGACCCGGTCATCGGCCGGGATGAGGAAATCAGACGGGTCATGCAGATCCTTTCACGACGCACCAAAAACAACCCCATACTCGTTGGTGAACCCGGGGTTGGTAAAACAGCTATTGCTGAAGGAATTGCCTATCGGATCATTAAAGGCGATGCACCGGAAAACCTCAAATCCAAAATTGTTTTTTCGTTGGATATGGGTGCCCTCGTCGCCGGAGCCAAATACAAGGGTGAATTTGAGGAACGTTTAAAGGCTGTTGTCAAAGAAGTAACTGATTCCAATGGTGAGATCATCTTATTCATAGATGAAATCCATACCCTGGTTGGTGCCGGTGGCGGTGAGGGCGCAATGGATGCTGCAAACATCCTGAAACCTGCCCTGGCCAGAGGTGAATTGCGTGCCATTGGCGCAACCACACTCAATGAATATCAAAAATATTTTGAAAAAGATAAAGCCTTAGAACGTAGGTTCCAAAAAGTCATGGTGGAAGAGCCGGACACTCAGGATGCCATTTCCATTCTTCGGGGATTAAAAGAACGTTATGAAACACACCATAAAGTGCGGATCCTCGATGAGTCGATCATCGCCGCAGTGGAACTGTCACAACGTTATATTTCAGACCGCTTTTTACCGGACAAAGCAATCGACCTAATCGACGAAGCAGCATCTAAATTGCGCCTGGAGATGGATTCCGTGCCGGAAGCCGTCGATGAATTGGAACGTCGTATCATGCAACTGGAGATCGAACGGGAGGCATTAAAACGAGAAAATGACGACAAGAAGGTGCAGGAATTATCAGAAAGCATTGCCAACCTATCTGCCGAACGCGATACACTGCGTGCTTCTTGGCAGGAAGAGAAAAGTTTAGTCGACAATGTAAACCAAGAAATTGAAAACATTGAAAACTACAAACTTGAGGCCGAACAGGCTGAACGTTCCGGTGATTACGGCAAGGTAGCTGAATTACGTTACGGACGAATCAAAGAAGCGCAGGAAAAAGTGGAGAAACTCAAAGCTGAGCTGGCCGAAAAACAAGAAAGCAAGCGAATGCTCAAAGAAGAGGTGACCTCAGAAGATATCGCCGATGTTGTTGCCAAATGGACAGGTATCCCTGTCAGCAAAATGATTCAGTCTGAACGTGAAAAACTCCTGAATCTGGAAGAAGAGCTCCACAAACGGGTAGCGGGTCAAAACGAGGCCATTGAAGCCATTTCAGATGCAATCCGTCGCTCAAGAGCTGGACTGAACGATGCGAAGCGCCCTATAGGTTCATTCATTTTTCTCGGCACAACAGGGGTCGGGAAAACGGAGCTCGCAAAAGCTCTGGCCGAATTCCTCTTCGATGATGAGCAATCCATGGTGCGTATCGACATGTCGGAATATCAGGAGAGACATGCTGTCTCCCGTTTGATCGGTGCGCCTCCGGGATATGTCGGTTACGATGAAGGCGGTCAGCTTACAGAAGCCGTACGTAGACACCCTTATTCGGTTGTATTACTCGACGAAATAGAAAAAGCACACCCTGATGTATTTAATATCTTGCTACAGGTATTGGATGATGGCCACCTTACGGACAACAAAGGTCGTACGGTTAATTTTAAGAATACAATCATAATCATGACCTCCAATACGGGTTCACATATTATCCAAGAGAATTTTAGTCATTTGGATGATGACAACAAAGAGGAGATCATTGCAAAAACACGCACTGAGGTCTTTGATTTACTTAAACAGTCGATCCGACCAGAATTCTTGAACCGAATCGACGAGGTGATTATGTTTACACCATTAAGCAGAGATGAAATCGCTGATATTGTCAGACTCCAATTTGCGCATGTCCAAAAACAATTGGCTGAACAAAATATTTATATTACTGCCTCAGACGATGCTTTGGACTGGCTGGCACAGCTCGGCTATGATCCAATCTATGGAGCCAGACCATTGAAACGTGTCATTCAGAAACGTATTTTGAATGAACTTTCCAAAGAAATCTTATCCGGCAAAATAAGCCGCGATTCGATTATACAGCTGGATGTCTTCGATGGAAAATTCGTCTTTATCAATAAACAGGAACAATAATGCCCGATTGCCCATAAAACAAAAGCCCCGCGAATCAATCGGGGCTTTTGTTTTATTTTTATGGGTAAGGTCTCGTTTAATTTGCAACTCCTACGGCTTTAAGTAATTCCTTTACCTCATCTTCTCCATCAAGATGTTGCAGCAAGGTTTTGGTTTTTGCATCATAAATATAAAGGGATGGATAATTATTCGGGCCAAATTTTTCAATAAACTGTGTCCCGCCATCAAACAAAAACTTGACGTTGGCCGCCCATTTCAGTGCTTTGGCATGCATATTAATAAATCCATCCACATAAGCCTTATCGTTCATCGAAATAAAGTAAAAACTAACGTTTTTGAGCTTCTGTAAATTCTGTGCGATGCCCGCCCCCATCTTTTGGCAATGCCCACAGCCCGGATCATAAAAATCCAGCACGATATACCCTGTTTTAGGTAATTGGTCCGAACTGAACTTGCCTTGCCGATACACCTCTTCAAATGTAAATGCCGGCATTGTTTTTGGAACCTGAGCAAACAAGGGGTTAAAAACAAAAAACATGCACGCGAAAAAAAGAAAGCAGAGTGATTTCATGTTAAAGAATTTTAAACGGACTATGAATATTCAATTAATTCCAATCAATAATACTTAAAAATAGGGTTCTATTCGTCAAAATTTTAGTTTTTTTACAAAAAATGTGTAAGTTTGGACTAATTTTTAAATCGATCAAATCTATTAACACTCATTAATCGTGAAAAAACGAATTGCCATCTTTGCTTCAGGTTCAGGATCCAATGCTCAAAAAATAATGGAACATTTCAAATACTCAGACGAAGCTGAGGTTGCTTTGATCCTGTCCAACAATCCTGATGCTTACGTTATTCAACGCGCTGATAACTTTGAAATTCCAGCACATATATTCGATCGCAATGAATTTTACAACACAGACAATATTGTTAATATTCTTAAAAATTTAGATATTGATTTGATCGTTTTGGCCGGCTTCCTATGGCTCGTGCCAAACAATCTTTTAAGAGCTTATCCAAATCAGATCATCAATATCCACCCTGCTCTCCTACCTAAATATGGCGGTAAAGGCATGTACGGAGACCATGTACATAAAGCTGTCTTAGCCAATAAAGAAGAAGAGCATGGCATCACGATTCATTTTGCTAATGAGCATTTTGATGAAGGCGAAATTATTTATCAAGCCAAGTTTAGGGTTGATCCAAATGATACCCTGGATGTCATTAAGTTTAAAGGTCAGCAATTGGAGCATCAACATTTTCCAAAGGTGATTGAGAACCTAATCAAAAAAATGTAAAAACATCACTTTTTATTTAGAACTATTTTAAACAAATAGTAACTTTGTACCATGAACGAAGTTATTGAGTCCTTTGTGGAACTATGTGAGGGCGAGGGCAAAGCAAGCCCATTTCAATTTAGAAGTGCCGCAATGAATCCTTTTTCTGATTTTTCCTGCGTCTGTTTCAAAAAATGCTGCAAAAAATACAAAGAAGGAAAACGTTGCAAAAAATGTCCCGGCCGAAAAAAATAGTCTGTTCAGACCCGGCACTTTATTCCTCGAGATAGTTGAGGTCTTTGTCAAAGCTCTCTTCAAGTTGCGTGAGGGAATATATAGCAATACCAGAAAGCAGTAATACCATCGTAATTGCTGCAGGCACAATGCCGAAAAAATCTACTAAAAAGCCATACACCATCGTTGATGGAATCAGAGCTCCCCGAACGAAATTAGGAGCTGTCGTTGCTACAGTGGCCCGCAAGTTTGTGCCAAATTGCTCCGCAGAGATCGTCACAAAGGTGGCCCAGTACCCTACCCCAAGTCCCATAATAAATGCTAAAATCAAAAACTTATTGGCTGTAATTCCAGTACTCAAAAGATACCATAATGAACTGGCGATAATTAACAATTGACAGATAAAAACCACTTTTTTACGTGATTTTAAAATCTGCGCAAATATTCCTGCCAAAACATCTCCGATAGAAATACCTATATACGTAAACATTACCCCTTTACCTGCACTCAGCGTTTGAGATGCTCCTAATGCCTTTCCAATCTCTGGTGCCTGCGTGACCAATACCCCGACCACAAACCAAATTGGCAGGCCGATACAGAGGCAATTGAGATAGCGTTTCAACCGTCCTTTATCCGTAAAAAGCATCCTAAAGTCGCCTTTGGGAACATCCTTTTTATCTTGTTCCTGAAATAATCCGGATTCAAAGGAACCAACACGCAAGAGCAATAATAATAAGCCCATTCCCCCACCGACAAAATAAGCCGTGCGCCAATTGAATTCCTCGGAAACAAAATAGGCAAGAATAGCACCCAATACCCCGACACTGGCCACCAGCATTGTTCCATAACCACGTTTTGACTTATGCATACTTTCTGAGACAAGGGTGATCCCCGCTCCCAACTCGCCAGCCAGGCCAATGCCCGCTATAAACCGGATAATGCCATATTGCATGACATCGTGTACAAAACCATTTGCAATATTCGCTAATGAATACAGGAGAATAGAGCCAAACAAGACCTTTAAACGTCCAAATTTATCACCGATAATTCCCCAGATAACTCCGCCCAAGAGCAAACCGCCCATTTGCATATTAAGTACAAATTCGCCTTTTACCCGCATTTCCGATACCGGCACGCCAATATCCGTAAAGGATTGTATGCGGACAATGGAGAAAATAATGAGATCGTAGATATCGACAAAATATCCCAACGAAGCTATTGTCACCAATAACCACACGTTCTTGCTCTCAGCCTGTTTATCTTTTAATGTTGACATTTTAGGTTTTTTGATGCCGTAAAAATACCATAGTGAACGAAGAAAACCAAGATTTCAGAAAATAATCCGCTACATTGTTTTATTTTTGCACTATGAGATACAGTCCGCGTGCATTAACATGGCTCTTGCGCTTTTACCCACCTTTTTTATTCCAGGGAATCTGGGTAAAAAAGATCAGTCCCGGTTTCAAAGGAGCCGAGGTAAAAATTTACAAGACCCCATTCAATATCAATACCAATAGAACCTTGTTTGGCGGAACCATCTTTGCTGCGGCGGATCCTATATTTCCGATCCTGATTGATCAGTACCTTCAAAAAACTGGCTTTAAAAAAACCATTGCCTGGCTCAAATCATCAAAAATAGATTTTAAAAAACCGGGCAGGACCAGCGTAGGTTATTCGGTGCAGCTTTCGGATGAACTGCTGGCGGAATGTACGCAGACTATACGCAAAAAAGGTAAAATCATAAAAAACCTGAGTTTGGAAATCAAGGACAAAAATGATGAACTATGCGCTGTAGTTCATTGTGAAACCTACATTCGTGACTTGAATTTTACATTCCCGGATAGAAATCAAAAGCTCGTGCAATAAGAAATTGATATCTTTGTCCAATTACCAAAAAAAATAGAAACATGAACAAAATCGCTTTCATGGCTATCGCATCCTTGGCAATAGCGGCATGTGGAACCACCGGCACAAACAATGTAAAGGCTTTACAGGATTCAACAATTAAAATTCATGATGAAATCATGCCTAAGATCGCCCATTTTGACCGCGATGCAGTCAAAATCGACTCTATTCTCAATAACCTAAAAACAATTAAAGCAGCCAAGACAGACCTAGATACCACAGCTACAAGAAAAGAACTTGGTATATTAAAAGCAAATCTGGAAAGTGCAACGGACCATATGATGGACTGGATGAAAGCATATACCCCAGATAGCACCGATGTTAAATATTTTGAAGTTGAACTGCAAAAGGTATCAGATATGAAGAAAATATTTGACACAGTTTCTAAAGAGAGCCAAGAGAAATTAAAAAATTTCTAAAGAAACTGTTTTGGGAATCTGTAGCTTGTAGCAGGTTTAAATACCCCCGCGGGTGAATTGATAACGAAAGAATAAAAACAGATGAAATCTATAATTAAACTGTGTTGTGCAACAGGCATATTGCTTGGTTTATTTTCTTGTAAAAACACAAGTCAATCGAGTTTGCCGATTTATGGCGAACGAGAGGCCGTCGAAAAGAACATTGATGGAAAACAAGTCGTAGATACTGTCTATCATACTATTCCCGCGTTTAAATTTTTAAATCAGGATAGTGTGATGATCACAGACAAAGATTTTGAGGGCAAAGTTTATATTGCCAACTTCTTTTTCACCCATTGTCCGAGCATCTGCCCAACAATGAACCGTAATCTATTGAAAATCTACACGCAATATAAAGACAACGATGCCGTCCGTTTTTTGTCCCACAGCATAGATTTCAAATATGACCAACCCTATGTGTTGAAAGATTACGCAAACAAACTGGGCGTGAGCAATGATCACTGGCAATTTGTGTCTGGTACAAAAGCCGACATATATGGCATAGCCAACCAATACCTTGTCTATACAGCGGAGGATAAAAATGCCCCCGGAGGCTACGACCACCAAGGCTATCTTGTCTTGATTGATCAGAATAAACGCATCCGTGGCGCTTATGATGGGACAAATGATGAGCAGGTTAAAAAGCTAATGAATGACCTGCCGAAGCTACTGAACGAAGCTAAGAATTAATATGTATACGATCCTCAAGGCCTGTTTTACGATTAGCTGCCTGTTGCTGGCTCTGATCGGCTGTCAAAATGAAGTTGATATCAAGACCGCACAATACAGCGTAAATGGACAAAAAGTATATATCACACATTGCCAAAATTGTCATGGCGAAAAGGGAGAAGGATTAGGAAATCTATATCCCCCGCTCACGGATACCAACTTTTTGGATAAAAATCACCAAAAGCTGGCCTGTATGATCAAGTATGGATCCACAGGAGAACTGGAAGTCGCAGGAAAGAAATTCAATAATACCATGCCAGCCTCAAATCTTTCGGCTATAGATATCGCCTACGTTCTGACGTATATCAATACAAAGATTAATAAGAGGAAAGAGATATTTTCGTTAGCGGATGTAGAAAAACAGTTGAAAAACTGCCAATAAAAAAGGGACTTTAAAAGTCCCTTTTTTATTGGCATGCTCGCACAAGCTTCCTTAAGCTCAGTTGCTAAAAAATAATTACCAAAAACCAAAACAATTTAAATCTTTTTTCCTTATTGTATTATTGATCCAAATTGTTTTAGCATTTATTGATTTATAACAATAATTTGACAGTTTGCTTCCAAATTAATCACTAATTTTGCAACCGAATGAACGTTCGATTGATGAATTTTAATGAAAAAATTGCAGCTGTCTTCGCTGCCACACTTAAACTGATACACACAAACGGTTTCCACGGGACGCCGATGAGCAAAATTGCCCAGGAATCTGACGTAGCAATAGGGACAATCTATCACTATTTCCCTTCTAAGGATGATTTGATTTTTGCACTCTTCAAACATTGTCGCTCGCTACTGAACGATTATATTTTTGACGGCATCAAAGAGGACTTTGATTACAAAGCGTCTTTTTTTCATGTGTGGCGAAACTTTGTCAAGTTTTATTTAGAAAACGAAACAGTCTTCAGTTTTTTTGACCAGTTTTTTTCTTCACCATACCATGAAAAGAATAAAGCTGAGATACAGGAGCCTATCGGTGGACAGAATAAAGTGCTAGACTTTTTACAGGAGGGCATTGATCAAAAGATTTTAAAGCAGGTCGATGTTCACCTTTTGGTGGCAAGTTATATCGGCGTTGCCCTGGCAACGGTTCATAGCATCAAATTCAAAGATCTTAAATTTACCGAAAAGAATATGGATGAGCTGATGGAGATCATTTGGGATGGTGCCGTTAATAGAAATAATAATAATTAATTAGATATATGAAGTTTAATAAAATCGTTTATTCCTTAGCGACTCTGTCGCTTTTGAGTAATACAGGATTTGCACAACAGCAATCTGAAAACTTGCCGCCAAATGCGACGCTTCAGCAGCTGATAGATTATGCTTTGCGAAATCAGATTTCGATCAAACAAGCAGAACTCGATGAGTCCATAGGTGAAAAAGATATCGATATTTCGCTCTCTGGTTGGTATCCTCAACTTGGTTTGACGGGCAATTTCAATCACAATGTGAAATTACCAACCATGTTTTTCAACGGTGCTAATATTCCAATGGGGACTAAAAATAGTAGCGCATTGACGTTGCAAGCTGATCAACAAATCTTAAATCCAGCGTTGATGCAAGCAAAAAAAGGCGCTGATTTAGTTCGTCTGAGCAATAAACAAAACACGGAAAGCCAGAAAATAAATGCTGTCGTTGAAGTCAGTAAAGCGTATTACGATATATTAACTTCAGAAGAACAAATTAAGATTGTCCGTGAAAATATCGCTCGGCTACAGAAACAATTAAAAGATGCAAAATCGCAATATGATGTAGGCTTAGTTGATAAGACAGACTACAAAAGAGCACAAATTGCCTTAGCAAATTCTAATGCTGACGAAAAACGAACAGTCGAATTGCGGAAGTATAAGTATGAGTACATGAAGCAACTACTTGCATTAGATAAGACACAGAACTTGACGCTTTCATTCAACAACATGAATATGGAAGGTCAAGTGCTGTTAGATACCACTGCTGGAATGAATATTACTAATCGAATTGAATTCCAACAATTACAGACTTCCAAAAAGATTCAGGAACTAAATACGCAATATTACAAATGGACTTACTTACCTAATGTAAGCATTTTCTATAATTATGCTTTTAACTATAGAAACAACAGCTTTGGTAAATTGTACAACGATAATATTCCAAGTTCGGTTGCGGGTTTAAACTTATCATTACCAATTTTCCAAGGCTTCAAACGAAAGCACCAAATTAATAAATCAAAGTTGCAGGAAGAACGTATTGATTGGGACATTAAGAATTTGGAGAATATGGTCAATACCGAATATTCCTTGGCAAAGGCGACGTATAATGCCAATTTAAGTGACTGGAAAACAGCACAGGAAAATGTGGAATTGTCAAAAGAGGTTTATGAGACCATCAAATTACAGTATGATGAGGGAATTAAAACATACCTGGATTTAATGACGGCAGAGAACGACCTTAAAATTACGCAGTTCAATTATTTGAATGCGCTCTATGCTTTATTGGCGAGTAAATTGGATGTTCAAAAAGCGGTTGGGGCGATCCAAACTAATTAATCAATTCAAACGGAAACTAATACAAATCATGAATAAAAGACAATTATTATTCGCTTTCTTCCTTGGGGCGGCTTTAGTATGGACCTCTTGTGGAAATAAAGATGCAAAAAAGCAAGGCGCAGCACAGGCTCAGGCTGAAAAAGTTGTTCCTGTAACCTTTGGCGCAGCATCGCATGAGATTGTTACGGGAACAATAAGTTACCCAGCAACAGTCAAACCGTTGAACGAAGCAGACTTATTTGCAGAAGTAAGCGGTTATATTACTAAAATATATGTTTCAGACGGTGCGGTGGTCTCTAAAGGACAAGCATTATATGAAATTGACGGCACGCGTTACAGTGCGGCGGTGCAACAAGCTAAAGCGAGCTTACGGATCGCACAAACTGACCTTGACCGCCAAAAAAGAGATTTGGCGCGGTACCAAACGTTGGCAGATAAGGATGCCATCGCTAAACAAGTTTTTGATAATGCAGTGTCTGCAGTAGCTTCTTCACAAGCACAGGTAGAATCTGCTCGTGCAGCGTTGGTTACAGCTAATACTAACTTGTCACGCTCTACGATACGCGCACCATTTGCAGGAACTGTAGGTATATCGCAAGTACGTTTAGGTGCTTTGGTCAATCCAGGAACTACCTTATTGAATACTTTATCTTCAACAAGCCCAATTGCTGTTGAATTTCAGGTAAATGAAAAGGACATTGCTAAATTCACCAAATTACAGAGCAGTCATTCCTCTTCAGACCTTTCTTTGCTTTTGCCAGATGGAAGTACTTATGAAGGGAAAGGAACGATTACAACAATCGACCGTGCAGTAGACCCGGCAACAGGGACGATTAAAGTGAGAGCAACATTTCCAAATAATTCCAATGCACTTAGAGCTGGTATGAATATCACCATGAATGTTTCTTCAACTTCGGCAACGGAAGAAGTCGTGGTGCCTTACAAAGCAATCTTTGAACAGCTTGGTGTATTCAATCTATATGCTGTTAATGATAGCAGCAAAGCTGAAATCCGTCAGGTAAAATTAGGGATTAAAGCCGGAGATAAAATTGTTATCAAAGAAGGTGTCAAAGATGGTGAAAAAATCATTGTTGATGGTGCCATGAACGTCCAAAATGGTGTTAAAGTTGTCGACGCTGCCACTGCTGCCCAACAAGCGGCAAAAGGCGCACCTCAAGGAAAATAACAGCATTAATTTTTTAAAGAGAATCTAAAAGATATAGAATGATTTCAGAAGTATTTATTAAGAGGCCAGTTACCGCAATCGTTATTTCGATATTGATTTCAA
>JAQZAZ010000303.1 GCA_029239355.1 Sphingobacterium sp. | reverse complement strand
CCATCCCCCTTTGATCATCATATCGATCAAACTCATGTTTTCTGTACTAGCAGCAGCAGGTAATGGTTGTTGCGCAGCTTGATTAAACGTATCTACAGCAGCCCTTGCTGTATCTTGCACTAATGACATAATTATTAATAGTTTTATATAGTTTCTATAATTTTTCTACCCAGGCACCTTCAATTTTTTCTGCTACAGATTTTTGAGCGAGGTCAGCCTCTGCTTTTGTCATGTAGGTATTTAAGATGACTTTCTTTCTATTTCTTTTATATTTTCCCTCCACCGCGCGTGCTGTCTTATAGCCTAAGGTTCGAAGGCGTTTTGCCTCCTCCTCTGCCTGTGCCATTGTCCGCGCTGAACCGATAACCAATTGATATTTTGGTTGTGCAATGGGTATCGATTCTTTGATGACTGGATCCGCTTGCAAAGCGGGAGCTACCGTCTTCTTGCCAGCGGTTACTGCTGTACCGTTTAACGAATCCATAGTGGTTTTTGCTAGCGAATCGACCTTTTTTAAAGTATCCGCCGCAAATGCATTGGACGCTGTATCACTGATCGGTGGGTTGTTTTTCTGAACGATTGTGTCGCTCGCATGTTTTAATACAGGCTGCACTCCTCCAAACAGTGAATTTTTCAATCCTGGATTCGTATATAATACCCCTACAGCTATCATGACCAGTACAATGGCGGCTGTTATCCAATACCAGATTGTATTTGAATTACGCGCTTCCTCTTCATCGATATCAGGAACATAAGTAGAGTTTGCTGCTGCAATAGCACCAACTTCTTTTTGTGAAGCAAATTGTTGTTCATCAGCTACTACTGGGTTATCAACCGTACTATCTACAATAGGCACTGCCACAGCATCGGATAGTCCGGCATCTGCGGAATTGACCTCCTCCTCAGTTTCGGGAGCCGTAGACTCACCGATCGATTCAAGAGCAGGTTCAACGGCAGGAAGTGGATCTTCATCGCCTAAAGTAACAGCCTCATGTTCTTCGTGTTCAGCTTCGACTTCAGATTCAGCATCCTCATCCTTTTCAACAGCGGCAACGGCTTCAACATCGATAAAAGGTTCCGCCTCATTGCCCACTTCAACGGATGATTCCGCCGTCATGGATTCGGTAGGTTCAGCAAGTGCGTGTTCGTCCTCCCGTACTGGGATAACCGTTTCAATTTCGGGTCCAACAAGATTGGCAACAGGCTGAAAATTAAAACCCGATAGATCCAAAGGTTTAAATACCAAACTAGAGCCATAGCTAATCAACAGACCGAGATCGTCCAGCTTCACTTGACCAAATTGTCCTAAGTCATTCCGTAATACTTCGACTGTATCGTCAAGAATTTGTTGTGCCTGTCCCAAACTCAGGTTTTCCTGTTGTTGGATATAATGCACCATATTGAATCCCTGCTCCGCAGAATAGTCCAGCTCGACGTAGGAGATGGGCGGCAAAAACACATTGTTCTGTTTATCAAATTGAGCCGGAGAATGAATTCTTTTGAACACACCTATCCCGGGCACGTATACTTCCGCATAGCGTCTTAATAAACTATTGATGTTTTTGCCTAGATTCATTGTTCTATGATTTAAAATGCAAATTTATAATCTTAATTCGTTAAAAAGAATAATTAAGACCACCAATTACATTGAATCCCAATCTTGGATAATACATGTAACGTTCATATTCCTTTCCAAAGATATTATTTGCTTTAACAAAAACACCAAATTGTTTTTTAATCCGGTATTCAGCACCAGCATTTAAATCTGCAAAAGAAGCAATGGTAACCTTATGACCACTATCTGTTATGCGATTACCATCGGTATTGTAATCGTAAACATAGGCATAGGTATTTCCTTGGCTAGAAAGCTCTGCATCAACAAAGAATTTATCTGAAATATTGAAACGCGCGTTGGCTTGCAACCTAAATTTCGGTAAACCCCAGGCCTCTTCCTCATCGCTCAGATTATAGTCATCAATAAAGACTTTACCACCTAGATTAACCAATTGTGATAAGCGTACGTTGATCTCCCCTTCCAGTCCCATATGCTTGGCTTTGTTGATCTGACCATCATATACCACATCAAAAGCCCAAGGAATATACCCATCCTGACCATTGCCAAATGCACTATTTTTAAACAAAGGAAGTCCTTCGATCTGTTTGTAAAATACCTTTACTTTATAACCAAATGTCGCACCTGCATTACCTTTTAAACCACCATATATATTCAATTTTTCGATGGAGTTGGCGATCCTCACATTTGGTGCCAGATAAGGGTTTTCTTTTGCAAAGTTTCGGAATGAAGCTTGTCTCACATTACCATTAACACCGGCAAATAATGAGATGTATTCCGGAGCCAAAGAAAAATCAGCTTCCACTGACGGGAAAACATTGAAACGAGACTCATCGCCAAATTCAGAGGTCAGGTTGGCACCTAACGTGACATTATAATTATCACCTTTAAATCGGATATACGGATTGATCAGAAACATATTATTCTTTACGTTTGCTGTATCATTTTCATTTTTGACATCGTTCATGGTCACGCTCAGGTTCGCGCCTACATTGAAAGCGCTCATGCGCTTGTTCAAATATCCAGACAAAGCGAAAGAGTTTTCTTTTGCTTTGTAGGCATCCTTAAACAAGTAACCATCTACTTTTGCAGAGTAGCTCAACGCTTGCTCATTCTTCGGGTCAACGTTACTTGCCAGCTCACCGTTTAGATAGATATCGGTAAATGTTTGTTTGTCTGGTGAGGTATTCAATAAAGTAGTGCCGGGTTGATCAAAGGTTTGACCGTAGAAGTTTGTACCGTATCTATTGTAGCCGATTGTACCTTTTACAGTCACGGCATCCAACACGCGGCGTCCAAAAATACCGACGTCCTGCGTACTGAATTTCTGCCCTTCAATATTACCTTTTTGGCTCAAATGTTTTGCGAACAAACCAAAACGTGTGTTTTCAAACTGTTCGGACGCTAAGTACGCTTCCCCTAAGATTGAGTTATAATTACCTATACCAAATTTAACATAGTTGCTGCTTTGTTCAAAAGGTTGCGCAAAAGGTATTTCCTGCACATTCAATTGTTTAAGACCAGTATTGATATCCAATTTTTTATCAATAATATTCCCATAGCTCAATTTGGGCTGATATTCCCGTTTGTTAGTCATATCAGGACTACGACGGATCTTAACAGCATCTGCAAGAATTGGCTTGTAATCACGAACAACATCAAAAGAATCAATAGTGACCGGTTTTTCAGGATCATTCTTCTTGCCTGTTTCTTGTGCAAAAGAATTCAATCCCACGCCCATCAAAAGCGCTGCTAAGGTATATTTCTTCACATTTCTATTTTGCAACTTCTTCATTGTATCCTATTTCTTT
>JAQZAZ010000302.1 GCA_029239355.1 Sphingobacterium sp. | reverse complement strand
TAGAGCTAAAGGTAGAAAACGTCTTACAGTGTCTGACGAATACCGTCACAAAGGTTAATCTTTGACAAGGATCGGTGGCCGCTTATAAGAGCTTTTTCTGATAAGATCAAGTCATCGTATGAGAAATACATTTACAAAAGAAGAACGGTTATGTGCGAGGAAGCGTATTGATACGCTTTTTAAAAGCGGTTCTTCTTTTGTTTTGTACCCTTTTAGAATTGTTTTTGTTCTAGAGAAAAACAGTGCGACTGAAATTCTTCCCCCCTGTCAGTCTATTATATCCGTTTCCAAACGTCGGTTCAAAAAAGCAGTAGATCGCAATACAATTAAACGTATGATGCGTGAAAGCTATCGTCTTCAAAAATCGAATGATTTGATTCCTTTTTTGTTGAAACATAATGTAACTTTGTATTTAGCTATTCAATACGTGGGAAAGCAGATCTTAACATATGATGTGTTCCATACTGCGATGAATAAAATGCTGAAAAAATTACAGGATGAATGTGCTGGTACTTATTTGGAAAAAAGGAATTAAACCTTTCTTTAGTTTTATTTTCTTAGCTATTATTCGTTTCTATCAACTATTTATTTCGCCCTTCCTGGGTGCTAATTGCAGATATACACCAACTTGTTCGCAATATGGCAAGGAAGCTATCTTAAAATATGGACCTTTTAAGGGTGGCTGGATGGCTTTGAAGCGAATAGCGCGTTGTAATCCATGGGGTGGCCATGGCCACGATCCTGTACCTTGATTTCAATAAAACGATGAATAACTTAATTTTACAAATTGATACCTCAACTACCGTATGTTCGGTTGCGTTAAGTAAAGATGGAGTTACCTTAGCTGTGATTGATCTGGACGAACCTAATGCACATGCTGCCAAACTGACCGTTTTAATAGAACAGATTTTGCGTGAAGCAAATCGTTCGGTAAAACAGCTGGCAGCTATAGCAGTGAGCATGGGCCCTGGTTCTTATACCGGGCTGCGCATTGGCGTGTCTACCGCAAAAGGTCTTTGCTATGGCTTAGATGTGCCCCTGATTGCAATTAATACACTGGAAGCTTTATTTTTGGGGTACAAGGAACAGTTTGGATTACAGGAGCATGAAGCTTTTATTCCTATGTTGGATGCACGTCGTATGGAAGTTTATTCTGCTGTTTACAACCATCATGGTGAACTTGTAAAATCTACAGCAGCAGAAATTATAGACGCCAATTATTACGATGAACTGTTGGCCGTTTACAACCGCGTTCATCTCTTTGGATCAGGGGCTGATAAATTTGAAGCATTGTTTGCAGGTAACGATCGTGTGAATTTACAGCTTAAATTTATGGCTTCAGCGGCATTTTTATCCAAATTGGCATTTGAAAAATTTCAAAATAAAGTGTTTGAAGATATTGCCTACTTTGAGCCTTTCTATCTGAAAGACTTTGTGGTCATGACAAAGAAAAAGGTTGGCTCATAACCAACCTTTTCTTTTGAACCAAAGATAAATCGATAGTGAAATTGCAATCATGATTGCAATCGCTATGGGGTAGCCATAGTACCACTCCAGCTCTGGCATATTTTTGAAATTCATCCCATATACTCCAGCCACAAATGTAATTGGCATAAAAAAAACAGAGAATATCGTCAAAATACGCATGATTTCGTTTGTGTGGTTCGAGGATATGTTAAAGAATACGTTAAGTAATTGTGCTACGTTTTCAGATAAGTTTTCATATAGCGTCGATGTACGTATTTGAAGGTCTTTTAAATCCCGTGTGTAAACATCTTTCTTCGAAGAGGAATGAAAATGCTCAATAACCTCTTTATATAGAAAAATAACCTTTCTGGCGACATCTATCTGTCGTTTGATAAAATATAGGTTTTTCAGGACAGGTTGCTGTTTCATACGTTTCAGAAAGATCAGTTCTTCGTAGGAATCAATGCGTGTGGATAATTGTTCCAATGTCTTGCTAAATGTGAAAACCGCAGCTGTTGTAATAAATACGGATAGTTTTCGGCTATTTTTTGTCTTTACGCTCGTAAATTCGATATTTTTGAGTTTCTCCAAAAACTCGATACGTCGCTTATGGACAGTAATGACAAAATCACTACCATAAAAGATGGTTAGACGATCCGTTACTTCTCCTATACTATCCGAATTCTCTTTAAAATTGTCGGACATGACCCGGAGAATAATAAAGGTATAATTTTCAAATTCCTCTATTTTAGGAAGGTGTTCCGGTTCTTTAGAATCTTTAATGGAGGCTTCATTTAGATTATATCTTTCCTTGATGAATGTAAAGTCTTCCGAGGTAGGTTCAAAGATATCAATCCATTCGTAGTTTGCGATTTCCTTTTCAACAATCGTTTTGATCATAAATCTAATTTTACAATACAAGATACTAAACAATTTTGTTAGCTGCCAATTGCTGTGGAGAGGTATTGGCCGATATTACATTGCTTAACTGAGATCTGGAAACCTAAAAATAAAAAAGCCATCAAATTACAGTGATGGCTTCCTTAAGCTTTTTAGATTTCTTACTTGCTCGAAGATTTGTATTCTTCATTTAACTGTTTGATAACTTCGTTGGTGATTTCCAGTGAAGGATCAGCATACAATACAGTAGGATTGGATTTAGAATAAGTCAGTACAAGTTTATAACCGTTATCTGAAGCATGTTTTTTCAAAAACTCAGTGATTTTATTGTACACGTTGTTGAACTCTTCTGATTCATCTTTGGCTAGGGATGAAGAGGCAGTTTGGTCTAATCGTGCTAGTTCATCTTGTTTGCGAGCCAATTTTTGTTCGGTAGCTTGTCTGTCTGTCGCAGACATTGTAGCAGCATTTTTTTGATAATCAGCGACCTCACGTTGAAATGCAGCACTTTTTGCTTGAAGATCAGCCTGTGCCTTTTTCACCTTATTTTCAAGCTTTGACTTAATGTCTTTAAAGTATTGATATTTTTCAGAAAGAGAATCTGAATTTAAATAGACGATTTTATCCTTACTACTTCCTTGACTCTCTTTGCTTACAGCGTTTGAATCATTTTTCGACGGCTCATTTTGTGTTTTAGCACCTTGGTTACATGAGACGATCGTCCCAGTCAATAAAAGGCCCAAGGAAACTTTCGATACAATTGAAAATATAGTGTTCATTTTTTTATTATTTGCAAATTAATACTAAAACAAACCTAACATAAAAAAATCGAAAATCTAATTTTTAATCCTAAAAAAGTAAAATTATTGAGCATTTGATTGTTTCAGATTATCGGTGTAATACTTCGCTACAGACTTGATAAATCGGGCAAAATTTCGTATTTTTGAATATTACATTTAACAGTTTTTCAATGAGCGAAGAAAAGAAAAATGCATCCACCTACTCGGCCGATAATATTCAGGTATTA
>JAQZAZ010000091.1 GCA_029239355.1 Sphingobacterium sp. | reverse complement strand
TTTGCAGCCGAAAGCCTTGGGCGCGTATATGGATAGTAAGCTCATTGGTTATGTCCTTTTTAATCCTGTGAACAAAAGAATATATCATATCGCCGTGGCACCTGAATTTCGAGGGAAAGGAGTGGGAAGGCAGCTTTTTCAGGCGCTTAGAAATGAGCTGCCAGCAGAAAATATACAATTCAATAACATTGATGCAAAAGCGGAGGAATTGAAATTATTTCTGGAGAAGCAAGGCTTGGTAAATGGGATTAACCAACTTGAAATGACAAAAGTGTTATAAATCCAATATCCTATACGACTGTTGGTCAATTTTTCTTGTTGACCAACAGTCGTATAAAGATGTTCGTTTATAAGCGATAAACTGTACTTATGGTAGACAAGAAGCTTGCAGAGGAATTGATTCAACTCGCAAATGGCGATAGACTTTTGAGGGAAGAAATAGCCAAAGAAGGTGCACTTGGAAAAGGTTATCATCCGAAAATGGAAGCTGTCCATCGTGCCAACGCGAAACGATTACGCGAAATAATTGACAAGATAGGATATCCCGGTATTTCAAAAGTTGGCGAAGAGGCTAGTGAAGCCGCTTGGTTGATTGTACAGCATGCGGTATCAGAGCCCGTGTTTATGCAAAACTGTTATCAATTGATGAACATGGATAAAGAGGATATTAACTTGGCCCATATAGCCTATTTATACGATAGAATACAGTGTTTCAAGGGCGAGCCACAGCGTTTTGGAACACAGTTAACTGCGGATGGCGGAATCTATCCTGTGGAAAACAAGGAAGATCTGAACACGTTGCGTTTGCAAATGAATCTGCCCCCGCTCACTAAAAGGAAACTTGATACGGTTTATCATATAGAGGAGCTTGCGAATTTAAATCAGCGGGATCCCGACTATACAATCTGGCGAAAGAAAGTAGGCTGGATATAATTCTTTTTAAGTAATGCAAAAATTTCGCCATCCACAAAACGTCCTTTCTCAAAAAAGTAGTCCTGCAAGATTCCTTCTGAAACAAGGTTCATTTTTTCAAGCAACTTACGAGAGGCCAAGTTGTCTGGGTCAATAAATGCCTCTATGCGGTTGAGCTTATAAGTATCAAATCCGAAAGAAATAATAGCGGAAACGGCCTCCGTCGTTATGCCCTGCTGCCAGAAAGTAGGATGAAGCTCATAACCGATCTCAGCACGAAAATGTTCGGAGGAAAAGTTATGAAAACCACACGAGCCAATCAGCTGATTCGGGTTGTCCTTTAAGCAGATCGCCCAGCGAATCGCCTTCTTTTGTTGAAAGTTTTCCTGCCAGGTTTTTACGAGCTCATAGGCCTCGTCCATGTGCTGAAAAGTTGGTAGATCAAAATATAGCGTTACCACATCTCTCGAAAAATAAGAGAATAAAGCCTGAGCATCCGAATGTTGAATCTGTCGCAAATAAAGACGTTCAGTCAATAAAATGGGAAATTTGTCCGATATCATGGAGGTAAAAATAGTAAAATATGTTCAATTGAAGAATGATAACGTGAGTTTTCGACATTTTTTGTATGTTTGTCGAGTAATGACAATGCAACAGGAAAATATTAGGGAAGAAATTATCCTTTCGGCAATGAAGGTGTTTGAAACGTATGGTTTTACACGAGTTTCAATGCAGGATATTTCTAAAGCTTGTGGTAAAGGCCGTAGTACTTTGTATTACTATTTTACGAGCAAAATGGATGTTTTTGATGCGATAACCGAATGCTTATGCCAACAGGTATTCACAAAGGCAAAGGAAAGCTATAGCCGGGAAGCTTCTTTGGAGGAAAATTTGGTTAGCTTTTTGAGCGCGAAACTGCATCAGATCAATCTGATTATCAAGCGTTTTAATCTTGCTTTCGAGGATATGAAATCAGATCCGGCTTTAATGATATCCAAAACGAGGTATATGCTGAATGATGAAATTAAATTAATTCGTGATATGATCGAGATGGCTATCGCCAAAGTGGAGATTCAGTTTTTGGAAGAAAAAGATATTCTCTTTCTCGCAGAAATGTTAGTGACCACCTCTCGCTGCTTTGAACAGGAGGTATTGTTATTTGACCGCTTTCCAGACTTCGAAGCACGGCTTGCTTGGTTAATCAGCATTTGTGTAAAAGGGCTAAAGTAACTGTTTTTATATCCTGAGATTAAAAACTGTTGAGCATTTGCTCTTTTTTAGCAATTTATTTCGACAAAAAAACAAAATATGTCTATTTTGTTTTTGACGCAAACAATAGGAAATGCCTAATAAAAAATATGATATAACATGATATTAAATGCAAAAATAGGAAAGGTGAGCAGAAAATTAGCGGCACGAAAATACCTGCTGGTATTGGTAGAAACGGATGATAATATTCGACCTGAGTCTACCGACTTATTGGATTCAGACTTTGACTGTTATTTACTGGTACACCGGGAGATTGAACGTTTGGATGAATTGGCGCTTGCATTGGAAAGTATAAATAAAGAAGTTCGATTGGCGCGCAATTTTAATGAACTGAAAGATAAGGGGATTTTGATTGATGAGTTAAATCAAACTACCGTTAAAATTTTAAAATAGATGATCTCTCGTATCGATCGAAAAACTCGGAGATATGCTCAAAACCTAACTGTACTGATCCATCGTTCATGATCTGAATCGGTAAACCTGCCCAAGAGTCTATAAATTTGTGTTTAAATAATATAAGATGAATTTACAAACTAAATTTACCATTGCATCAGAAGAAGGATTGAAAATATTATTCTTATTGAGACAAGAACATATCCAACGCATGTATGGCAATCAGGTAGACTCAAAGGAACTTAAAAATTATGTCGACACACAATTGGATAGTCAACGTGCAGCGGACGAATTAAATAATCTGAGTACACAACTGATCACCGTTTTTGTGGATGTTGAACCGGTGGGATATGCGATGATCAAGCAATCACCTAGTCCCAAAGTAATAAAGGGGATGAAAGCAATCAATTGTTCGAATTTTTACATACGCGATCAATATGATACCCAGGTGATACGGGAATACCTGTGGAAAAAATGTTTATCTGTAACGACCTTTTACAACGCATGCTGGATCGAATTGCTTCAAAGTGATCCTCTGGTTACTTTTTTTGAGAATTGCGGTTTTAGAATTGACCAGCAATCTCATTTGGAACCTTTCGGAAAGAGATCCTATATGATGATATGGAAGCGGGAATAATTTTGCATTGTATCTATACATAATTGTATGCTTCGGTGTATCGAAAGATTTTCGGTGCTTCTGCTTAATTGTATGCTGAAAGATAAACTGCCAATCGGATTTATTTATCAACGGGATCTTTTTTGTATATTTTCAAAAGTTTCTCCTAATAGTGAGTGAGTGTATCATCAAATTATTTTTTTAATGATGATGTTTCAAACCAAACTTTTCTTTTTAATAGGCGTTATTATTAACTTGTGGAGTACGTTACTTAATAGTTTTAAAAATAGATAACAATTAACATAGATCATTTATTTTAATATGAGTACATTTTCAATAAAAGCTTTCGGAACTGAAGCACCGACAGCCGATTTAAAACAGCTGGAAATTCAACGCCGTGGAGTAACAGCGACGGATGTGGAGATTGATATTCTCTATTGTGGCGTTTGTCACTCCGATTTGCATACTGCACGTAACGAGTGGGGCGGGACAGTTTATCCAAATGTTCCCGGTCATGAGATCGTAGGACGAATTACTAAAGTGGGATCTAGTGTAACTAAATTTAAAGTAGGAGATCTTGCCGGTGTGGGTTGTATGGTGGACAGTTGCCGTGAATGTGAAAGCTGCAAAGAAGGACTGGAACAATATTGTGAGAATGGAAATATCCAAACATACAATGGTCATGATAAACATCTGAACAAACAGACTTTTGGCGGATACTCAGAGCGGGTTGTAGTGGATCAGGACTTTGTTTTACGTATTCCTGAAAATTTGGACCTGGCGGCAACTGCACCTTTGCTTTGCGCCGGTATTACAACTTATTCACCATTAAGGCATTGGAAAGTTGGCCCCGGACAGAAGGTAGGGATTGTGGGCATTGGCGGTTTGGGACACATGGGGGTAAAAATTGCGAAAGCCATGGGGGCACATGTCGTTGTGATAACAACTTCTGAAAGTAAAGTGGAAGACGCCAAACGTTTAGGTGCTGACGAAGTCATTTTGTCAACAGATCAGGAACAGATGAAAAACAATGCCGGCACTTTACATTTTATTTTGGATTGTGTCTCTGCGCAACACGATATCAACGCCTACTTGAGCTTATTGAAACGCGATGGGTCACTTACGCTTGTGGGAGCTCCGGAACATCCCCTTCCAGTAGCCCCATTTAGCTTAATCCCTGCCCGTAAGAGTTTCGCAGGATCAATGATCGGTGGGATTGCCGAAACCCAAGAAATGTTGGATTTCTGCGGAAAGCATAACATCACTTCAGATATAGAACTTATATGCATGCAGGATATTAACCAAGCGTATGATAGGTTGCTAAAGAGTGATGTAAAATATCGTTTTGTGATTGATATGGAAAGCTTAAAAAACTAACAAATTAAGGCAAAGCTGAACCGAAGGAAAACACTGCTAGTTACTGTAGGCTTGGCTTTGTCCGATTAATCTAATTTCTAAAATTGTTTTTGGTGTCATTCAATTAAATTGATTAGACGCGTAGGTATCTGATGAGTTACCGCTATTTTTATGGAAGAAAGTAAAGTGGTTGTGTTTTGGTTCCGTAGGGATCTTCGTTTGGAAGACAATGCAGGATTAACCCGGGCTTTGGCAACAGGACTCCCTGTGCTGCCGGTTTTTATATTTGATGAAGATATTTTACAGCAATTGGAAGATGAATCAGATCGACGTGTAGATTATATCCATCAGGCACTGCTGGCGATAAACAACGAATTAAAGGTGTTTGGAGCGGCTTTGAACACTTTCTATGGAAGCCCTTTGACAATTTATAAGGAGCTACGTGAGAAATACAGGATCCATGAAATCTATTGTAATAGAGATTACGAACCTAAAGCAATCCAAAGAGACCGAGAGATCTTTGAATTTTTTAAACTAGCGGGGATTCCGTTTAAAGCAGTGAAAGATCAAGTTATTTTTGATAAAAATGAGCTGTTGAAAAATGATGGTACACCTTATACCGTTTATACACCTTATGCGAAAAAGTGGCGGGAAAAATTAACGACCAAAGATTCTCAGCCCATAGATTATAAAGGGGGGCTTTTTGTACAGCAGGCTTATACGCCAATAATTTCGCTTGGAAAAATTGGGTTTAAAAAGACAGATTTGATTTTCCATCAACCACAATTAAGGGCAGATATTATTAATAACTACGATAAATATCGTGATTATCCTGCCTTAGCTGGTACTACGAATCTTGGTATTGCCCTTCGCTTTGGTACGATTAGTATTCGTCAGTGTGTCACCTTTGCGAGACAGCATAATGAGGTATGGCTGTCGGAACTCATCTGGCGTGATTTTTTTATGCAAATCTTATATCATTTTCCAAATGTTGTCAGCGAATCATTTAAAAAGAAATATGATGGTATTCAGTGGCGCAATAATGAAGCGGAATTTGAACGATGGTGTAAGGGCGAAACGGGCTATCCTTTGGTCGACGCGGGAATGCGGCAATTAAATAGTACTGGTTATATGCATAATCGCGTACGCATGGTAGCGGCTAGTTTTTTATGTAAACATTTGTTGATTGATTGGCGATGGGGGGAAGCTTATTTTGCACAAAAACTTAATGATTATGATTTGTCTGCGAATAACGGCAATTGGCAATGGGCAGCGGGTTGCGGTTGTGATGCGGCGCCGTATTTTAGGGTATTCAACCCAATTATTCAAGCCGAAAAATTCGATAAAAAGCAAGAATATAGTAGACAATGGATTCCCGAACTGGGGAGTGCAGCTTATCCCGAACCGATGGTAGCGCATTCTTTTGCTAGAGAACGTGCGCTAAAGGCCTATTCCGCAGCATTGGGATAAACGATGACTTAGGATAATCCAATCCCAGCTTAAATGATCGGTTCAGCTGGGATCGGACTCCTTAGGATTAGATTTTTATTGCTCCAAAAAATCGGCAACAAATTTGTCGAATGCCTGTGGGTTTTCTGCTTGTACCCAGTGTCCGGCATTTGGTACCGTTTTAAAACTGACATCTGGAAATTGCTCCTTGATTTTAACTTTATCTTCCGGAAGAATGTAGCGCGATTTTTCGCCCGCTAGAAATAGAGTAGGACCAGCATAAATACCAGCCTTTACACTTATTGTAATAAAATCCGCATATTTTTGCTGTAGAATATCCAGATTGAAGCGCCAACCTAATTTACGGTCTTCTTTAATATACACGTTTTTTAGCAAAAATTGAATGACCCCCGGATCATCAAGATAGGTTTCGAGTTTTGTCTGTACATCTTTCCTATTGTCCATATGATTCATATCAATTGCACAAAGTGCGTTGAAGATATCTTCGTGATGTGGCGGGTATGCTTTAGGAGCAATATCGGCAATAATCAGCTTTTCAACCTGTTCGGGATGATCAATAGCAAATTGCATGGCAACCTTGCCACCAAGAGAGTGGCCTAATAAGAGGACTTTTTTCGAGTCAATCGAAGCTATATAAACGCTTAAATCCTCGACCATATCCTCAATCGACATCCCATTACTGTGAAAACTTCGACCGTGATTACGTAGGTCAAGTAAATGTATCTGTCTTTTTTCTCCAAAACTCCTGCCAAACGATCCCCAGTTGTCCGCCATACCAAAAAGGCCATGCATAACCACAAGTGGTGTTCCGCCGTTTTCTGCTCCGTATATTTTGCTCTGTAGTATCTGTTTCACGATATCTCTTTCTTTTAATCGAATCAATGTCACCCTCAAAAGGCGATTCCTACGGCTAAGATAGCTAAAACATCTCGCCTTATCAAAATGGTAGTGTTGACGATTTATTTGGTAGCAGTTTCCATTCTTGACAAGCTAATTTTGTAGTAACGAAAACATAATCATATATAACGCATGAATACTACAGCATTAATTGTCATAGACATTCAAAATGAATATTTTGAAAATGGCGGAATGGAACTTGTAAACCCTATTGCCGCAAGTTTAAATGCACGAAAAATAATCAGTCATTTTCGGGACAAAAAAGCACCGGTTATCCATATTCAGCATATCTCTCCGGACCCCGCGAAAATACCATTTTTTATTGCGGGGACAGCCGCTTCCGAGATCCACACAAATGTCCGACCGCAATCACAAGAAAAAGTAATCCAGAAACATTTCCCAAACAGTTTTCGGGAAACCGAACTTTTTGATTACCTGAAAGCAAATCACATTACAGAACTTGTCGTTGTCGGTATGATGACGCATATGTGTATAGATGCAACGACTCGGGCTGCAGTTGATTTTGGTTTTCAATGTACCATAATAGGCGATGCATGTGCAACGCGTGATCTTGAAATGAATGGTGTTGCCGTAAAAGCTGATGACGTACAATTGGCCTTTCTTGCTGCATTGGCATTCTTCTACGCAGAGATTCAGACGACTGAAACTTTTTTAGTGCAAAACTAGGAAATTTAGGACTGATAGTATATAGCAATTCAGCCAGCTGTAACAGTAACTCAGGCCAACGGGAACTGAGAATTTATCTCAGTTCCTCTATAAATATACTGATCGTCTTGCCCGTCTGAGCCTTAAAAAAGCGCATCAGGTGGTTAGGTTCCGAAAAATTGAGTTCAAAGGCAATTTCGTTAATAGACTTGTTTGAATGTATTAATAGTTCCTGCACTTCAACTAGCAAGCGTTGTTTGAGCAGGTGCGCTGCCGTTGTGTTAAATTGAGCTTTAACCGCATGATTCAGTGTAATGCGACTGATACCCATCAGGGCAGTATACTCATGAACGCGTTGTTTCTTTTGAATATGTTGTTCAAGTAGCTTCTTAAATTGATAAGCAAAATTATTCTCTGCTTTTTGTGAAGAAAGCCCGTTTAACCTGGCGTACTTTCGATTCAAGGTCTGCAATAGATAATAAAGTAAAGAGCGAATAATATGTGCGCTGTCTGCTTGTGTCTGAATAAGTTCCGATTTGATCTCCGTGAGCAGCTCACAAAATTTAGCCATATGCACATCGTCAGCCTCTATTTTAGCCGTATGGTTTAATTGATAAAAATAAAGCAGTCTATAGGTAAAAAGTTTATCAGCAAAAAAATCATTGAGAAAATCTTCCTGAAAGATCAATGTCGTGAATTCCAGATGTATAGGATCCAGCTCCCAAGTATGTTTCTGAAAGGCTGAAATAAAGATAATATTGTTGTCCGTTAAGTCGATTATTTTCTGACTCAATCGCAAACGCCCTTTCGCTTTTTTAAAAAATAGAATTTCAAAAAAGTCTTTGTGATAGGTCTCGCCGTGCGTATAGTCTGTCTCTTTTTGGGTTAGTACATTTATTAGAAACTCGACGCCACATTCGCCTTTATGGAACTTTATTGTTTTCAATAGCCTTACTCTTTATAAATCAAAAGTAAACATCTTAAAACCAAAAATAGAACGTTTTCACAAAGCATGTTGCTTACCGACAGACATAGTTTATTAGTTCGGATAAAACATTTAAAATCGGAAGGAATTTTGGCGAAATGTGATTTTTGTCACTTTTTAAGCGGGAGAATACATCTACCTTTGTTTACGGTCCAATTGAGAAACTTAAATACAGATGTTCATCCCGATTGATACTTTGAACGTCCATATCGTATCCTTTTTATAAAAGGAAGAAATTATTTAATACCTATTGGAATAATCTAGTTGGCCATAAAATATATTATTTGGGGGTTTTCTCGTAAAGAGAGGCCCCTTATATTTTTATATATTCTAAATTTGACAATGATACATTTATATCTATCAACTGTTCTATTTAAGTAAGCGTAGACAATACCTTACATGTAAAATTAGATAAAACGGAATGCCGATGATAGTTATAGCCCTAATTGAAAATTCCATTCTCCGCCGTTAAAATCAGTGGAGCGCCATCTGTAATCATAATGGTGTGTTCATGTTGTGCCATGTAACCGCCTTTGTCACCAATCATCGTCCAGCCATCATTTAATTCAGTAGCATAAGTGGAAGAGGTGGAAATAAATGTTTCGATAGCAACAATTGAATTTTTCTTAAACCGTCTTTGGTCAAATCTATTTCTATAATTAAGCAACTCGTCGGGATCTTCGTGTAAGCTTCGTCCGATGCCATGCCCCCCTAGATTTTTGATCACTTTATAACCCCTCTTTTTTGCTTCGGTTTCCATCAACTGGCCGATGTCCGCAATTTTGACACCACCACGTATATTTTTTATGGTTTTTTGAAGTATTTCCTTCGAAGCGTCCACCAATTTTTGGTGGTTATGAATATCCTGACCGATTACAAAAGAGGCCCCATTATCAGCCCAAAAACCATCGAGCTCGGCCGATACATCAATGTTTATAAGATCTCCCTCCTGAAGTAAGCGATCCGCAGCAGGGATGCCATGACAGAATTCATTGTCTACACTAATACAAGTCCAGCCCGGAAAATTATAGGTCAACGCAGGTGCTGATTTGGCACCATATGCTGCTAATATCTTTGCGCCATATTCATCTAATTCTTTGGTTGACATACCTACCTTGGCATAATCGCACATAGCTTTAAGCGTTTTGGCGACTGCCGCACTCGCTTTTTGCATTCCGGTCAATTCGGTCTCGTTGGTAATAGACATCGTGCTTTTTTTGTATTTTGCTTGTTGAATTAAATAAAGATAAACAAAGGTCTTAAAAAAAATAGATAATCCCATAAAGAAACGCCAACTAACGATTGCATGAGGAATTATGAGAGTTTTTGGTATAAAAAACACCTGCTTTCGTATAAAATCTTAACCTGAGATAGCCTTAAAGAATAGATTTGTGAGAGATCTCGGATAAATACAAACTGGGAGCAATTGGATTTTTGGTGCAATTTTAAAGTTATAAAAATGAAAGCGAAACAGATATTGATTTTTAAAAGCTCGGTGAGAACAAAGGAGAAGAAGACATTCCTGATGCAGTTGTTAAAGCTCCACCTACCACAGATACAGTCGGCGACCTTGGATCTAGATGATGAAGACGCCATATTTCGGGTAGAGACAGAGGAATGTTCCGTGGATCTATTGACAACTTTGCTGCACAGGCATGGTATAAAAGTTGATTTTCTAGACCGATTTGTACTAGCCTAATCTTGTTCAGATCGCGATACAGAAGGTCTTACAATAACCCTCCGGTATACTGCTTAAAAAACAGTTCGCGATAAATCTCGCCAATCGGGATTTCGAACTTGTCTATATAGATGGTATGGTTGTCAAAAGAATCGATAAAGGACAAATTGATCAAATAGGATTTGCTGACCCGAACGAATATTTGGGCTGGTAGTTTTTGGTGAACTGTTTTTAGATTCATTGCTGTAATAAGTTTGTTGGTACGGGTATAGATGACCACATAATCTTTGAGTGCTTCGATAAATCGGATATCGCCAAATAAGATCTTGTAGTATTTTCGATCCGATTTGATAAAAATAGCATCTTCATTGGCATCCTCAAAGGTACTTTGATTTTCCTTTAAATTGAGCAGAGTTTTATAGGTAAGCGCTTTATCAATTGCCCTGGCCAGACGATCTTTTTTTATTGGTTTAAGCAGGTAATCAAGCGCATCTAACTCATAACTCCGTAAAGCATACTGTGTGTAGGCCGTCGTTAATATCACCAGGAGATCTTTCGGTAAGGTCTGTGCAAAATCCAGTCCATTGACCGTGGGCATCTCAATGTCCAGAAAAACAAGGTCAACAGATTCAGTTGCAAGATATTCCGTGGCAGCTAAGGCATTGGAAAACTCGCCGAGGATTTCTATGGATGATATTTCTTCGACTAGATTTCTCATTTCTTCCCGTGCTAAGGGTTCATCATCTACAATGATACAATTCATAATGGAATTTTTAATTTCACCTGATACAACAGGTCCTTTTTTGATATGGTAAGTTCGTAATTATCGCCATATAGCAAATCCAGTCGTCTTTTGGCATTGACTAATCCCAATCCACCGTACCCAAGATGGGTATTCGAAAAATTTGGATCGCTCGAATTTTCACATTCAAAACAAAGTTGCCCATCTGTCTGTGTAAAGTGAATGGCAATAAAGGTATTTTCATCGTGTATATTGACACTGTATTTAATCGCATTCTCGATAAAGGCGGTAAAAAGATGTGGTGGCAGAAAAATACTTTGTTTTTCGAGTTCCACAGCACAGGAAAGTGAAGTTTTCAAATTATCCCGGCGTATTTCCTCAAGTTTTAGAAAATTAAAAATAAAGTTTATTTCGGATTTTAGGAGTGTTTTATCTGCATCGTTTTCATACAGTTGGTACCGCAAAAAATCGGAGAGTTTGATAATAACCTCGGTAGCCATACTCGGGTTTTTCCGAATCAAAGCCTTTACATTATTGAGCATATTAAACAAGAAATGTGGCTGAATCTGGTTCTTTAATGCATTTAACTCCGTTGTAAGCGCCAAATTTTTTAAATCTGAAATGCGTTTATTATCCTCGATCCAACGTTTAAAAAGTTTAAAAGTAGTGGTGGTCAGGATAATGGGAACACAGATAAATAGACCGCTCACAAAACCCATGGTATTGGTCCGTTGCCTTTCAATTGTGGGAATATGGATACTAAAGATATAGATTGCTATTTGCATGACAACAAGCAGGCTCGCTGTCACTATCAAAATGAGCAATACGATATAGGTTTCATATTTTCCCTTGAAAAAATATTGTGGGATCAATACATACATATTGATATAGAACATTGCTACGAAAACTGTCCAAAGTGCCAGGGAGAAGTAGGTCTTATAATTTCCTGAAAATTGTGCATTTGTATTGGCATTGGCAAAAAGAATAAGCAAACCAATTAAAAACAGACCATGTCGTAAAAATCGGAATTTCTTTTCCGTTAGGTAGCGTAAAACAATACGGTTGTTGCAGTCTAGCATATTGATCTGGATTATTGACCCTGATTTCGCAAATGTAACTTTTTTTGTTTCAAAATGATTTTCTTTTATATGAACACCGCTCTTTTTTATACCAAAGTGAAATCGGTGGGTAGATTGTAGAAATGCGCTTTCAAAGCTGCCTGTCTTTCGTATAAAATATTGAGGTTTTTGTATAAAAAATAAAATGAGCGTCTCCGATTAATCTATTCTTGTAACAAGCCGACTACTCCGTTCTAATTTCCGAAAGAGCAGTTTTCGGGTTGCCTTTAATTGAAAACGAATAGATAGACAAAACGAATATCCACATGAAAAAGAACCTGGTGTTGCTTGGGAGCGTTGCTCTTGTATGCAACAGTTTCGCACAAACCAAAGATAGTATTCCCCAAAAAGTACAGGCCATTGTAGCCGACAAATTTCCTGCAGCGAGGGTGCTAAATCTAACTTATGAATATAATGGTGGATTCAAATATTCTTCCAACGCTAAAGGGGGCGCCAGTACCCAGGGTAAGGTGGAGTCATTCCATCAAGCTGGCGGAAGTTTAAATGTCAATTTTTTAAATCGGCGTAGTTGGACTTTAGGTACTAGTCTTGGCTATCAGTATACTTCATTTAATGTGCAAGAATCTGATTTAAACGCACAACCGCTAAAAATGCGTACACAGGATTTCCATTACCATTACGAATCACTTAATTTCTCTTACTTCTCAAAATTATTTGGAAAAATGGTTATTTATTCCGCCAGTTTCATGACGGATGGAAGTGATAAAGGGTTTGAGCGGATGCGCGGGATGTTGACCGGAACATGGGTACTAAAAGCAACACGGGATGTACAAATGACAATTGGTTTACTTGGATTTGTTGATCCTGCGGCAATTATCCCTGTTGTTCCGACCTTTACCTATAAGCAGCAATATCGCGATGGGTGGATGATAGATATGCTATTGCCAAAAGGCATGTATGTACGAAAAACAATGTTACGGAATGGTCGCCTTTCGTTGGGATCGGATCTCAACACAACGACATTCTACCTCTATGATTTTTGGGGATCAGACAAGACCTATACCTTTAGTCAGATGGAGATCAACTCGGGATTGACCTACGAACATAATTTGGGGAGATCATTTATTGCAACGCTCAAATCTGGTATGAAGACCATTCCGAGATCACGGATATTTGAAAAAAGTGAAAGGCAAAATAATTATGTATGGGAAGCTTCTGCGGACCCATCATTTTATGTCAATGCCGGACTTTCTTTTAATCCATTTGCGAAAAAAAGACATTAGGACAAGGCTGATCATCAGCAAGGGTGTTTGCCAGGGATAGCATAAAGAGTTTATTCATTTGCTATGGGTGCTTTTTTTTGTGTTTAAACATATATTTTACTATATTTATCTTATAAATAGAACTTAAAATAAGGTTAATAGTGCGTATACTATTTTCCAGGTTTAATTTTTTTTACCAAATTTATAGTAATACTGAACCTCTAATTGTAATAGGGTATTTGAACAAATAACAATAAAGAAAAGAAAATGGCATTATTAGATACACTCGAATGGCGTTATGCGACCAAAAAATATGATTCAACAAAGAAGGTTGGTCAGAAAGATGTAGAAACAATTATCGAAGCAGCACGTATGGCGCCGAGTTCTTCGGGTTTGCAACCTTTTCGTGTCGTGTCGATTACAGATCAACAACTGAAAGAGCAAATTGTACCTGTAGCTTGGGGGCAACAAATTATTGCAGAAAGTTCGCATCTTTTGGTTTTTGCGGCATGGGATAAATACACGGACGAACGTATTGATGCAACGTTTGACCAGATGAATAACCATAGAGGTTTACCATTGGATACAACTGATGATTACAAAAATAAATTAAAAAGTATGTTTGCTGCGCTTACTGACGAACAGCAGGCAGCGCATGCCGCCAAACAGGCTTATATTTCTTTCGGAATGGCCATCGCGCAAGCAGCAGAATTGAAAGTGGATGCCACACCAATGGAGGGATTTTCCAACGAGGAGCTGGATAAGTTATTGGGATTAGATAAATTGGGGTTAAAAAGTGTCGTTCTGCTACCATTAGGCTACCGTTTGGGTGAAGAGGATTGGTTGTTAAAATTGAAAAAATTTAGATTGCCGAAAGCCGAGTTTTTGATTGAACGATAGGAATAGCTTTTAGGTATTAGACACAAAGATAGCTGAAACTGTAACCATAAGTACAAAAGAAAAGGAACAATATGTTACCCCTTTTCTTTTGTATAATGTCTTATTTGGGTGGTTTACTTCCCCTGACAGCAAATTCATTTTTTTATATCCTTCAGAAGGTTTGCGCTGATTTATTTAACTGCATTTTCCAATAAAGTGATCGCATCGTATAGTACACCAGCCTCGCCTCTGAACGTTCCAGATCCTTCGGGTTTATTGTCCTTGGTATACCATTCGTAGAACCCTTTATTTTTAATAACGCGTGCCAACATGGGTTTGATCTGTTCATGTGCTTCCTGCTGGAAACCATTTTTAGCCAATTGTTGAATCATTCTTCCCCCAAACCAGGTCCAATCGCCACCATTTTGGTAACCATAAGGATACATGCCTTTGTTTTTGAAGAAACCCGCTGGATAAGTTGGATATATGGTTAATCCAATCGTGGCTGCATCCGCATCCTTTACATTTTTGATCATCTTATCCAATGAAGTTTTGATCTGCTCTTTGCTAAGTAGGTTTGCCTCAATGGCAATGGCAGTTCCACCGTGATAGTAGATCTGGTTTTCATCAAAATCTTTTGGAAATGGCGAACCTTTGATATAGATATGCGGAATGAATTTTTGATTTTTATCATCCCAGAGATGTTTCATCGTATTGCTGGCAATCATCGTTCTCACTTTACTCCATTTTTCCTTTTTGTCAGGGAAAAGATCCATATAATTATCCAAAGCAATTAAAAACATAGCGTTATCATAAATATCTAGGGCAATATGAGAGTTTTCATCCAAATGGACCCCCCAGTCATGCTCGGGCTGCACATCACCCCAATCGACGGTTGTGGCTCCCCATAATAATCCGTAGGTGCTATTGTAGCGTTTATCCATTAGGAATTGCAAAGCCTGTTCCATACGATCTTTCACAGTCGTTTCGCCTATTTTCTGTGCCAGAAAAGAGCTGTCTTTGGTTGCCATGATATATTTGTGCACCGCCTGGATCAGGGATGTTTCCTGATCTGTTTCAACGGTGTTTTTATGTGCAGCATATTCCGGTGCCAAGGGATTCGTGATTGTATAATAGTCGGAAACGCCATTTTTCAGGCTGGATTTTTTGACAAAACCATCAGCGATATTGCCATCGGCACCCTGCAATTTAAAAAATATGCCCAACTGATCCTTGATCTGATCATGGGGATGTACTTTGGTCGCCAAGGTAATAAAGGTATTATAATCCCTGATCCACACCTCACTATAGCCGTCGCCAGCATTAAATCCAGCTTTGATAATCTTCCTGGCCATATCTTTGACGAGCTGGAAGCTACTATCCTGTGCTGCGTCTTGCTGTGTGTTGCTTGCTGTGGATTTATTGCTACCACCATTGCAAGATAATAGCAGCAATGAAGTAGATAACGCGAAATATAAATTTCTCATGATGCTGTTTTTTTGTTTTATACTATATTAACATTTATGGTCTTTGACAAAAGATTGTATCACTTTGGCCTGGCCAATTCCTAAGTTGCGGAGCGAATAGGATTGTGCCGCGGCAGGAACAGCGAACGTTTCGGCGTAATGAAAGATTTTTTTCATCCCATTGGCAGTTGTCAGTTCTACCGCTTCCCCCTCAACAAGCATCATAATATGGCATTGCCCCTTTGTTTCAATGCGCACTTCATCTCCGAATTCATACCTGTAAACATCATAGAAATGATCTTCATGTGTTGGTAAATGAACTTTTGATGCCTGGTCATCGAGTGAATAAACCTGAGGCTGGGATAGAAGTGTGTCTTTGACCAGGTCGCCTTTTCGGTTAAAATCAAGATTGGCGAAAGCTCTGTCAATATTTAATGGACGTGGCTTACCGTCCAGATCGGGACGTACCCAGTCGTACATTTTGAACGTATAATTGTAAGGGGTGGCACTGATTTCCAATACTAGATTATTTGTGCCCGAAGAGTGCACGGTACCATGCGGAATTAAATATAACTGATGTTTTTGCGATTCGAATCTTTGCACGTACTTGTCAATGACGATCGGTTCGCCCTTATGGAAGCTCTGTTCAAGCACAGTACGGAATTGGTCAGCATCGATATCCTCCTGGAATCCCAGATAGACCCGAGCATCTCCCTTTCTGTCAACAATGTAATAGGATTCGTCCTGTGTGAAATTTTCTCCAAACTCAGTTTTGGCATAACTTGGGCTAGGGTGGCACTGAATGGAAAGATTGCCGCCATCAAAAGTGTCTAGAAAATTAAACCGGATTGGGAACTCAACATCAAAACGTGGCTGTGCAGTGCCCAATATATTTGAACTCTCCTGAAACATCAGTTGGTCAAATGAAATTTCGAGCACCTGTCCATTGCTTTCA
>JAQZAZ010000090.1 GCA_029239355.1 Sphingobacterium sp. | reverse complement strand
TGATTACTCATTTTATAACGATAAACACAATTAAAACTACTCAATAATGATAATCATTGCTGACGGGGGATCAACAAAAACAAACTGGTGTTTGTTAGATGATTCAAATAAAAAAATCTACTTCAATACAGAAGGGTATAACCCTTATTTTGTTGACAGTGAATACATCGTAAACTCCCTAAAAAAAGGATTACCGCAGGATTTACCTTTTGAAAAAATCGCGGAAGTAAATTATTATGGTGCTGGTGTCCATAATAGGGAAAAAGCCCAAATCGTAGTTGATGCCTTAAAACATGTATTTACTACAGCAAAAGTGGAAGTAGGACATGATCTACTTGCTGCTGCAAGAGCATTATTAGGTTCTCAAGCTGGATTCGCAGCCATTTTGGGCACAGGGACAAATTCTTGTCTTTATGATGGTAAAGAAATTACTTTAAATATTGACTCTGGAGCTTATATTTTAGGTGATGAAGGATCAGGTAGTTACATTGGTAAAAAGTTACTTGCGGATTATGTACGTAATTTAATGCCAAAAGATGTCAAAGAAGTGTTTTGGAACACTTACAAAATGACAAAAGATGAAATCATGGATGCGGTTTATACAAAACCAATGCCCAACCGTTTTTGTGCAAGTTTCAGTAAATTCGTATACGACAACAATGTGAACATTGAGTACACGCGCAATATTGTAGATGAAGCATTTGAAGCTTTCTTCAGAAATTTAGTTAGCAAATACCCTAATTATCAAAGTTATACTTTCAATTGTATCGGCTCAGTCGGTTACAATTTCAGAAATGTATTAGCTGAAAAAGCAGAGCAATATGGTATGAAAGTAGGTAAAATCTTGCGTTCGCCAATCGATGACCTTGTACAGTTTCACATCGATAGAGCAGCAGCAACGACTGCTAAATAGCAAATAATATTCGTTTACAGATTAAGAAAAGGTGTCAAAATCAACAGATTAGACACCTTTTCTGGCTAAATAAAGCCCAATATTAAATTCTAATAAACTTATTGATACAGTTTTATAGAATATTTTAACGATTTAATAACAGGAATTTCACCGGCATCAAATAAAATTACCTTTTTTTTGTAAAAAGAATATTTATAGTTTATTCCGATGAAAAGAAGCCTCGATATACTTGTACTCTCAGACATACACTTAGGTACATACGGAAGTAGAGCCAAAGAACTTTTACTTTACCTGGAATCCGTCGCGCCCAAGATATTGATCCTTAATGGCGATATCGTCGATATTTGGCAGTTTAAGAAAAGCTATTTTCCGCAAGATCATCTGAAGGTCATCAAGAAGATCATCGATATGAGCTCAACTGGCACCGAAGTCCACTACATTACCGGTAATCATGATGAAATGTTGCGCAAGTTTACCGATCTCAAGCTTGGAAATATCAAACTGAGTAACAAGTTGCTTCTTTCACTCAATAATCAAAAGGTTTGGATCTTTCATGGTGATGTTTTCGATGCATCCATCCATCATTCAAAATGGCTTGCAAAACTTGGCGGATGGGGCTATGATAAGTTGATACAGCTCAACAATGTCATTAATTATTGCCTGGATAAGATGGGCAAAGAGAAATATTCCCTCTCAAAAAAAATAAAAAATTCTGTTAAAAAAGCTGTCAAATACATTTCAGACTTTGAACATACGGCAACGGAATTAGCCATTGAAAAAAACTATGATTTCGTCATATGTGGGCACATTCATCAACCCCAAATAAAAGAAGTTATTAACCGAAAAGGAACGTGTACCTATATGAATTCTGGCGATTGGATCGAAAATCTAAGCAGCTTAGAATATAAAAATGGAGAATGGAGACTGTTTTATTTCGAAGAAAATAAAGAGCAGATCCTAAAAAATAAAATCATTGATACCCCCCTTTTCAGCTTAGAAGACCTAAAGAAAATCGTTATATCATCGTAGAACTTACGGGTCTTAATAAGATCGTAACGGATTAAAAAAAGCCGAGCGAGCTCGGCCTTTTTGTCTTTTACAACGTTATTGTTTCCCCTATTTTTGGAAGAGACAATGAAATATCTTCGTTCTGGAATTTGTCCAAGGCCTTCTGTTTGTCAATTTGAATTGGCGGAAATGAATCGTAATGAATTCCCACTACACGTGTACAATTAATAAACTCTGACGCTTTTATAGCATCATCGACATCCATTGTATAGTATCCACCAATAGGTAAAAAAGCCCACTCTAATTTCAGGTCAGCCAACAACTTCATTTCCATCGTCAATGCAGTATCGCCGGCGAAATAGATCTTTTTCCCTTGTACATTAAAGACAAATCCAACCGGAAATCCACCATATTGGCCATCAGGCGTACTATTCGTATGCGCAGCATAAACCATCTTGACAGTGCCAAAAGGCAGCTGTATCGTACCACCGAGATTGAACTCAACCACCTTATCGTCAGGCACACCTTGTCTTCTGACCCATGCCGCTGTTTCTACAATGGCCAGCACCGTAGCATCACTATTCTTTTGGATGGTAGCCATATCTGCGACATGATCCTGATGTCCGTGGCTTAAAAAGATGTAATCGGGCTTAATCGCATTGACATCAATTGCTTTCGCCAGAGGATTATAAGTTATAAATGGATCCAATAAAACCTTCGTTCCATCAAAATCAAACTCAACACAAGATTGACCGTAATAAGTTGCTTTCATGATCATATTGTTATTGATTAAATAGTCCGCCTAGGCCACCTAACATATCTTTACTAGCCGCCTGCATTTCAGCTTGACTGATATTCTCTGCTTGGACTATTGCTTTATTCAACGCAACGACCAACAGTTCCTCTAATTCTTCTTTGTCTGCATTGGACAAAAAGACAGGATCTATCGTAATCTCTTTGATCTCCTTATTGGCCGTTGCCACCACCCGGATCAAACCACCCTCAGCCTCACCGGATACCGAAATTGTATCTAGTCTTTTCTTGATTTCCTCTGCTTTTTGCTGTGCCTGAAATAATTTGTCAAACATATCTATCACATTTATTTGATGCCAATTTACAAAAATCCTCCAATACCTACTATTGCTAATTTAATTTCGCTAATGCTACCCTTTTTGTATTTTTGCAGCATGCAAAGCAATCAAGAAAAATTAGTTGCCCATTTTTTGGAACAGCTGAATCTAAATAACAGCACTGTCTCATCAGAAACATACGCTAAGTTAACAGCAAAGCAATCGGCAATCGTTAGCATCGAAGACGTAATTGCTTATATCAATACACTTGGCCGAGAATTAAATAGCGACGAAAATATCAATGAGCTTATTGAAAAAATAGAAGATGAAACCGACATCTTGATTCACAAGCTCAAATTTATAACAGCCAGCGACAGACCCAAAGTATTGGTTTTAGATCAAATTGATCCACTGGAGATCAATGAATCGGCTTATCTACAGGAATCCGTCAAAATAGCAGGTGGAATCCCTACGATAGCTGCTAACGAAGCCGATAAAATCATCTTAATTGACAGTGACCAAAATGTATTTACCCGTGTCCCGCTTTTATTAAATGATCCAGCAATTGCTCAATCCAAAGCGATTGAACTCGATCAGCTGTTTATTATGACAAAACCTAATTTCGCCACTATTCCAGGATACGACTATCTAATTGAATTGGAATCTCTGGCTGAGATCCTGCAACCGAAATATTTTGTCTATGGTCACGAAGGAAAGGACTGGCTGCAATTTCAATTGAAATAGTTTACCCACTAAAACAATGAGTAGCAGCAAAAACAAAAAGCATCTTGAACTCAAGATGCTTTTTGTTTTTGCTGCTAAATAATTAGTTATACCTTCTCCGCAATACCTCATATAATTTTTCAACTGTATGGGGTTTATCTGCCCATCTGTTCTTAACTGCATAATTAGTTTGCAAAAATGCATCAGCTTCGGCATAACTGTTAAATCTGTTCAATAACTCTACCGCTTCGCTATACGCTAAACTATAACCATTAAATAGATCTTTAATAAATAAAAGTTTATCATTCAAACTTATTCCGGTTTTGATGTCAGTCAGTTTATCTGAACTTCCGGATTGACTGACTTGATAAACCCTGCTCTGCACCCCGGCTTGTTTTTGCTGCGAGATAATCTCATTTAACGTCAATGGCCTCGATGGGACCTCCTCCGCCATGGTATTTACTTCCTCCCGAGTAAGGTTCTCCTGAACTTCTTCAATGACGACCTGTTTTGGTTCTTCTATAATCTCCTTAACAACCGCAGGTTCTTCATCCACCAAGTCTATCGTGGGTTCATCTATCTCGTACTGTTTTTCTTCACTATTTTCGGCAATAACTTCAATCGTCACATGGTTCGTTTCATCGGCTATTGCTGGCGAATAAGAAGCCGCCACCAATTCATTGCTGTCTTGTATTTCTTGCTTTACTTCAACAGCATCTTCGTTTAATTTTGTAGGCTCACCATTCTCTACATCACTTTTCGCAAGACTTTTAGATTCAGAAAAGCTATGGCTAGACGCATGTATAGACGAAGGTGGTGTAAAATAATCGTTAAATGCTATTTTTTTACTCTCCAGCACAGATTCTTTCAAGGTATTGTGAGCTTGTCCATCTTTCAATACAGCACCTGTTTTGAGTAAAGTAATGTAAGCAGCAACAGATTGTGCTTTAGCTTCCAGGCTCACTAGATGGCCTATCTCTGTCTCATCATTCTTCTCTGACAAAGTCAAATATTGCGCATTCAAATCCTGTAGTAAATCTCCTATCTTATTAAAAATTTCCTCTTTAGTACTCATAATTCTAGTTGAAATCGCCTGTTAATCGTTTATAATACCTATACACTCCTTACCTTAAAAAGTGGAAAATTCAATCCTTTGATTTATAATTATTTGGATTTTTACCTACTTTTTTGCTACTCAAATTTAATATTTAATTTCGATATTAGCATTGTCAAAAACAGAATATAGTAGAAGGTTTATTTACAAATAATACCTTATTTGTTGACCATCCGAAAAAATAATTTAATCAGATGCTTTTTTCCGAACATAATCTAACATTGAGACCAGCTCGATATGGAAGTATTGAGGTTATCTGTGGATCAATGTTCTCAGGCAAAACCGAAGAGTTAATACGAAGGCTAAAACGGGCACAATATGCACGGTTAAACGTTGAAATATTCAAACCTTCTGTCGATAAACGATACGACGAAAAATTGGTCGTTTCCCACGATAGTAATAGCATTCCATCCACTCCGGTTGAAAATTCATCGGCTATACTGCTTTTAAGTTCGGCCACCCAGGTTGTTGGAATAGATGAGGCACAATTTTTTGATGACGGATTGTCAGAGGTATGTGTCAAATTGGCAAATAATGGTATTCGTGTGATTATTGCTGGACTGGATATGGATTATAAAGGACAACCTTTTGGGCCTATTCCAAGTCTGATGGCTATTGCAGAACATGTTACAAAAGTTCATGCAGTCTGCATGCAATGCGGCGCCCCAGCGAATTATTCGTACCGTCTGATCGCAGATACCCAGACCGTGCTACTCGGTGAAAAGGAAGCCTATGAACCCCGCTGTAGGCAATGTTATTATCAGCTGGATCGAAAAAACGATTAGGAAGCGTTCCCCTGCCAACAATATCATTTCAATTTTTAATTGATATAGGACATATGCATCATCTTTAAATGCATTACGGGCTAAATATCGCATCCATATTACTATTATATAACATTTTTAATAAAAATCACTGCCAAATAGCTACGTTATCAAATTGGCATAAGATTTGAAATATATGTATAAATAAGAAGACAAACGCTTTCAAAGGCGATAAGATACTTTTCATAATTTAGGTTTATAATTGGTTAGTTTGCACCTCCTTGCCCATCAAGGAGGTGTTTTTTTATGCCATAAAAAACGCCGCTCGTTTTTCAAAGAGCAGCGTTCATTTTTATAACTTAATTCGATTTTAAGGTTGCACGCGATATTTTATCACTTTTCGGCCAATGTTACCTGTCTGATCCATTCCCTCTACAATCACTTTATAATTACCATTTCCATCCGCATTATAGAATTGGACTGCCGCCTCCCCTGTTTCGGTTACCGTTACTTTTGGATTCCAATAAATGGTAGTCCGAAGATCATTTACCGATTTTTGCTCTGGCGTATCGTATTTTGGCGTATAGAATTTACGTTCTTTGACATAGCCCAAAGGGAACATATCGATCACATTCGATTTGGGCAACAGTTTTTCAATTTCACTTAAGGCCATCCGAGGTTTCTTAGCCTCCACTTTCTTCGTATAGATAGAGACCACACCATTGTTCTGATACATTCTTGAAACTGTTCCCAGTTCGTCACGAAGGAAGATTTCGATCCCCTCAATATCCGCGACGTTGATACTATTCAATCCTGGTTCATCAATGGCCATACCATTTAGGAAAAACTGAACCGGAGTACGTCCACCCGCATTATAGTCACGCGAAACATAATATTTCAATGTTTGAGGATCATATGTTATCCCCGTTAAAACAGTCTGCAGACACATGGTCAACACATTACATCCTGTCAGGCGCTCCGGCTCAATGCGATGTTCAGGCATCGATAAACCCGAAATAGATGGAAAATCTTTATTTGTAATTACCTTTTTTTGTACTCCTGTCACCTCGACTTCATCCAATAAGATAGATTTTCGGTACTCTTTACGACTATTATCCAAATAAGGTGCGAATGCCTGGTCTATATTAGGGACAAAGTAGCTTTTATAACCGTTATTTTTGTCGATTTCGGGATAATAACTCTGGTCCATATTGATGACTAAACTACGGTAATTATCATTCGAGCGCGCATTTACCGTAACTTTGGATGAATCCGGAAAAACAAGGTCCTTAAATATAAAGCGACCATTTTGATCCGTGTATACATCCTTTTTGATATTCCGGGAAGGTACAGAAAGCAACAAACCACCATTTGGATAGGGACGACCTGTATTCATCCGTAAAATCCCTGATAGCTCGATCCCTTGTTCAGGAAGGAAATTGATCTGTGGTAGCTTTTCAGCTATCAATGCGGAATAATCAAAACGGCGATATCCCTGCGTCATTAATAATGCATCCAGTGCTTTTTCACGGTTTGGATTTTTATCATCAAAATAAGCGTTCGGATTTTCGACATTCCCTTTCAGCTCTGAGGTCAATAAAAAATTGCTTACAATTGATAGGTCGGCCTGATCGTTATAAGGAACTTTGGATTCATCGATCACAGAGACCGAATAACTACCGGGATATTTCTGTCCATTATTATCAACTGAAAGCTTCAAATTGACCAGATCCTTCGCCTTATAACTTTGCTTATCGCTTGCGACTTGAATATTAAGTAATTTCTCACTTTGGACAAATGCAAGGCGTTCACTTACCGGTTTCCCATCTGGTGTCATTAAAGTAACCTGAACAATACCGTTTGGTAAGCGCTCTTTTGGAATATTGACCAGAGCAGATGAAGATTTTAAATTCACCTGTGCGCCAAAACAAAGATGGCCATTGGACTGCACCAATACATAGTAGGATTGCGCTTTGTTGTTCGAAAAATTTTCTTCGCTGGTTACTACAGCAAACTCAGCATTTGCAGTGTCCTGTTTAACGAAAACAATATTCGCTTTATCCTTAACCACGGCAGGAAGTTTATATTTACGTTCTTGGCCGTTGGCAAATTTGATGACTGCCTGATAATTTTCTCCAACGAGAGGCAATAAGGAGAAATATCCCATACCCAATCCGAAATCTTCAAATTCCGCAACAGACTTTCCTTTTGAATCCAGAATTGAACCTTTTACTGTCAGACCCTTTCCGTCGGATCCAACAGCTTTAAAAGCGACCTTTTTGGCAAGTCCAGCAATTAAATCACCACCTTCAGGAAAAAACTGTACATCAGCATCCCACAAAGCATTCTTGAGCAGGAAAGAACTGGACAACGGTTTCTCATTTTTATTTTCCTGGATACTGACCTTTAATTGTCCTTTTTCCAAATCAGCCTTCTCTTTTGCCGATAAGTTGATCGTCACTTTCCCCATGGCATCTGTCTCACCTTTACCTTTATCGACAGTTTCCCATCCAGCAACAAATTCCCAGTTGATTTTTGAATTAATCATGGGTTTCCCTGTACGGTCCCTGAACTGTATGACGGCCTGACTTTTATTACCATTAAGATTATTCTGAAACTCAATATGAGTGGTCAATTTTTTATTGATCACATCACCTATTGGAACGATTTTATTGAAAAAGTAAGATGCATCAAAGTTTGACATCCATTTTGTATAGGCTCTGAAGCGGTAATTATCCTGTGCCATGAACTGTGGATCAAGGACCATTTGTCCATTTCCGACACCTTTATCCAATGGAATCCGAAAGGTCTGAATAAGCGAATCACGACTATTCAAAACTTCCACATAGGCTATTTTGCTCGGCTCGTATTCTGGAAGATTACGTGATAAATAGGAAGAAAACCATAATGTATCGCCTACAGCATAATAAGGTTTATCAAAATGTAGATGTACTTTTTCCGTTGGGTAGCCTTGAAAATATTTTTGAACCCGTTCTACGATCGTATTAATAGGTAATGTAGGTGCAGTCTGTGCATAAGTCGACCCGATTCCTAAAATTCCTATCGATAAAGTCAATAGTTTTATGTGCTTCATTGAAAGTCTTAGAATTAAAAAAGAATAGCTAAATATATTCAATTTTAAGCAAAGACCAATCCTACTAGGGTATTTTTAACATTTATTATACCATTGCCTTTATTAAACAACCTACTAAAGTAAAGGCGCCAGCAAACGGCAGATCGAATCGACTCCTCGTTTCCATCGACTTCTTTGCATCCATTTACGGATTGTAATGAGATCTGAAGCTTCAATATCGGCAAGAAATTGATCATGCAAACGTTCACATAACGCTTTGTCTGATAAGATCCCAGTTATTTCAAAATTGATGTAAAAGCTTCTGATATCCAAATTAGTTGTGCCTATATAGGCGAGTTTACCGTCAATGCAGATAGTTTTGGCATGAAGAAATCCCTTGGTATAGAGGTATACGTTTACGCCCCGTTCAAGTAGCGGCTTGATAAAAGAAAAGGAAGCATGTTGTACAAAAAAAGAATCAGATTGCGCCGGTAACATCAGGTCAACCCGAACACCCGAAGATACGGCCAGCATCAACGTCGTGGTCAGTTGGTCACTTGGAATAAAATAAGGTGTGCACAATTCCACATATTCCTTGGCTTCATTGATTCCAGCGATGATCGCCTCCATATTGAATGGAGCAGGAGACCCCGGGTCACTGGCGGTGAATCCCACACCACTTGCATCTTTATCAGTGATCGGAAATCTGTTTAAATAACCTTTGCTCAGTTCAAAAGGTTCCCCATCTGTTTGATTCCAGCTATTCCAAAATTGAATTTGTAATGTATTTACGGCTGCTCCGATAACCATCATTGCTGTATCTCGCCAATAGATATCATTTTTTCCGTTATTAATGTAGCGGTCTGAAATATTGATTCCACCTACAAAACCTACCTTTCCATCAATGACAACAATTTTTCTGTGATTTCGGTAATTGCTATTGGCCAATGATGTAAAAGTAACGGGAAGAAAGGCCTCAAATCTAAAATCTGGTCTATGTCTACGCAGGTATTTAATCACATCAGGAGCTCCAAAACTATCCAGTATCAAACGTACCGTCACCCCTGATTTTGCCTTTTCTTCCAAAATTTGCAATATTTCACGTCCGATCTCATCCAATTCCCAGATATAGTACTCCATATGGATGGAATGATTTGCGCTTTTCAACTGCTGGATCAATGTCGGAAACTTTTCTTCGCCATTTATAAACAAAGTCACCTCATTATTCAGGGAGAATGTCGATATTTTCTGATTTTTGAGATAACGATAGACCATGGCCAAACTACCAATACGATCATTTAGTGTATCAATATTTTCCTCCATAATTTCAGATTCTTTACGCCAGGCATCCAGTAATTTTTTTGACTGCTCACGATACATACGTTTCATCCTTTTGACCTTCTTGAATTTTTGGCCAAAGAAATAATAGATAAGTAATCCGATTACGGGTAGAAAAACAATAACCATAATCCAGGCGATCGTTTTGGCGGGGTTGCGGTTTTCAATCAAGATTGTTCCGATTACACCAATATATAAGATAAGTAAAGGAATCCAGTAATATTGTAACGCAATTTGTAAAATATGATGAAGTACCTCCATATAATGTGCTAAGTTTAACACCAAATATAATACTTAGCTCTGACAAATTGTTTGCGCTTAAGCACAGTTTATCGCGCCATCAATATGGATAAGAGGACTTAAATAGGGGATATTTAAGTTTGCTCCCCGAAGTATAAACCAGATCCCTAGCAATAGGTATAACAAAGGCATCCATTTTGAAAAGCCAATTTTGAAAAATTTGGAGAAATTTCCCAAAAAAGAAAACAAAAACAACAGTGGAATTGTCCCCAGTCCGAAACACAACATAAATAAAAAACTCTGTTGTGGACTGTCTGCATTCATTGCAGAAATTAAAGCCATATACACCATTCCACATGGTAATAATCCGTTCAATATACCAGCAAAAAAGCTTCCGCCTGGCCGATACAACCATATCGACAAAAGCCCAGCAACGGGTTGAACAGCAATGGTCTGCAAGCGAATGACTGTACGATTGTTTTTACCTATAAGTTGGCACAGTGCAATCAATAGCAATAGTATTCCCGTAATCCAGCTCAATATACGTTGCCAACCCTGAATTTGAGCAATTGTACCTATGGTCCCCAAAAGAAAACCTAGACTACCATAGGTCAATATCCGACCGAATTGGTAGAGGATCTTATTCAAGAAAGTACGCCAGGCCAGTTCTTGTCTACCCTCGATAGCAAAGATTAAGGGACCACACATGACCGCACAATGTATGCTTCCAAATAAACCCATATAAAATGCAAAATAGGTATAACTCATGCTTTAGGTTTAAAATAAAATATGCTCTTCAAATAAAAAGTCCTTGCCTGCACTTTTCCAATCGATATACAGATTCCACATTCCCTTGTCGAATGTTGAAATCGGCAGCGTCAACAGCTTATCCGTTGTCTGGAATGGCAACTCCCTATCCAATTTGTTATCCGAAGGCTTGCGGAATAATAGTTTCCCCTTGTTAATTTTCGAAACAAAATGTATATAAAGAGTATCTTTTCTAATCTCAACAGTTGGCATTTCTTTCATGGTCAGTACATTCTGTTTTTTTTCGTAAGCTTGATCGTAATTTAAACCCTGTTCATAATAATCGTCTTCTTCCAAGCTGTCCGAATCGTGAGCGACCATATAAAATCCGGCAGCAACGATGCAAAACATAAACACTGCCAAACTCAAAAAAATTTTTGTACCCCAATTCATTTTTTTATTTGTTAATTCATTCCAGGAGGAGCAATGAAAGTAGTTTTTAAGCTTTCCACTTTTTTGTTCCCTGAATAGATAGATAATTTGATATTACTTTTATACGTTTCGACATCTTTATTCGCAATAATTAAAAAAAAGCTTAAAGTAGCATGCCCATCTTTGCTGAGCCTCTGAATAGGGTTGACCAATTGGATCCTGAGTCGCGGGTCTTCGCATACCAATTTAAAAGGCATTTCTTTTCCAGATTTGTTAACTAATTCCAACGCGTAAAGATTGCTTATTGTCTTATCGTCCCGAAGCTGATACGTGCTTCCTTTTGCGCGTAATAATCGGCCATCAACCTCAGAGCGATTGAACAGCAGGAAAGCAAATACCGACATCAACAGTACTAAGACAATTGAGTAAGCGATAGCCCGTATGTTACTTTTCTTCTCGAGCGTGCCTTCAATTTCCCCCATAGAATAAAAGCCGATCAGCTTTTTGGATCTTCCGATTTTTTCCATGACAGCATCACAAGCGTCAATACATGCAGTGCAACTCACACATTCCAGTTGTAGACCTTTTCGGATATCAATTCCAGTCGGACATACATGAACGCAAAGCTTGCAGTCAACACAGTCCCCGTGTGATACTGTCGTATTTCTCAGCTGCTTCCCTCTTGGCTCACCACGTCTATGATCGTATGCCACTGTGATACTTTGATCATCCAGCAGCACACCTTGCAATCTTCCATAGGGACAAATCGCAATGCATACAATCTCCCTGACATAAGCAAATACAGCATAAAAAACCAGGGTGAATAAAATGATTGAAATTAGGCCACCGATATGCTGATCCAATGGGTCAGTAATGATTTTCATCAAAGCATCCGAACCGATGATATAAGACAAAAAGATATTCGAGATCAAAAATGAAATAATCAAAAATATGCTATGTTTCAATACTTTCTTTAACTGTTTCTGATCCGTGTCAGGACCATCATTGCGTTTTTTCTGTTGCCGCCAATCTCCTTCAATCCAATACTCAATCCTCCTAAAAATCAGTTCGAGAAAAATCGTTTGGGGACAGGTCCACCCACACCAGACACGTCCAAATACGACCGTAAACAGTACCACACAGACCATCACGATCAACATGCCGAAAACGAATATATAGAGATCCTGTGGGTAAAAAAGGTTTCCCAAAACAGAAAACTTCCGTTCAATGACATTGAACATTAAGAATGGTTCGCCGTTTACCTTGATAAAAGGAGCGGCAAATAAGAACAGTAGTAGCGTGTAACCAACCCACTGCCTTTTTTTATAAAGTGCTCCCTGCGGTTTTTTGGCATAGATCCACTGTCTTTTTTTTGGCTTAGGTCTACCACTATTGGCGTTATTAACTACTATTGTACTCATTTCGATATTGATTTATTGTTCCGCTTTCTTCTCTACTGCAGCTCCATCATTTAATTTTGTTGCATCTTTAGCATTTCCATAGATTACTTCTTCCCCCTGTGGTTCCTTTGGATTCGCCGGATGCGTATCCCTTAAGGTGACAATATAACTTGCCACCTGTGCAATTTGCGCCGGACTCAAAGTCTGTTCCCAAGGCACCATTCCTTTGTCTGGTACACCATACTTGATCGTTTTGAAAAGATCCTTAATTTCGCCACCGTGCAACCAAAATTTATCCGTTAAGTTAGGCCCAATACCCCCCTCGCCATTTCCACCATGACACGCTACACAGTTTGCCGCGAATATAGCTTTTCCCTCAACAGCCATGTCCGGTTCAAATTCCACCGTATTTTCGTCGACATTGCTGGCAGACGCAGCCAAATACGCTTGTCTTTCCTTTTCTGCGACAACCATTTCGTGTGCATATTCTTGATCTTGATTCATACCGATTCCAGAAACCTGGTAGATGAATAAGTACACCAGTCCAAAAAGGATTGTTCCATAGAACAAAAAGTTAAACCAGATTGGAATAGGGTTATCCAGTTCCCGGATGCCATCGTATTCGTGGTCGATGATAATCTCCTTTTCTTCCGATATAGGCCTTATTCCCATGATCTTATTCCAAGATCGTTTCAACCACCCTTTTTTTGCCAGTTTCTTAAGTTCTTCTTCTTTGACCAAGTCAGGCATCGTAATCCTAATGATGGATTTCATCGCACAATTAACCATCAATGCCGAAGCAAGAAGAGCCAACATTACGACAATCAATACGATAATTAAGATATCTGTGTATAAATTATCCGTACCAAAACCCCAAGTAGATTGGACAAGCTGTACTGTAGTCGGTGCAGTATCTAATAATAAACTCATATACTATATACTTTCAGGTGAATGATTCATTTCCTTTTCAGTTTCCTCTTCCTCCAAAGGCAGTTCCTTCATATAATTTACATAGTCCTTTTTCATGCGAAATAACATGATAGCGACCGAGATGAAGAAAATCAGGAATATCCAAAGTGACACAATAAGGTAAAGCTCACTTCCGTTCAAATTTGTAATTTGTTTAAACATTGTATTACTGATTTATGTTAACATCCTCAACCACTTTCGGAGCTGCTTTTATATCCGTTCCCAATCGTTGCAAGTACGCGATTACCGCTATAATTTCCCGATCGGCCAATACGTTTACTTGATTCTGTTTCAGGTCATCCGCAATTTTTTGGGCCTGTTTGTGCAGATCCGGTTCTGCGTTCGCTATTGCCGCATTCGTATAGGGAATTCCCAATTTTCTTAAAACCTTCATTTTATCTTTCAGAATGGAGTTATCCAATTTCTGATCGATCAGCCAGGGGTAAGAAGGCATGATACTTCCGGGGGAGGTAATTGTGGGATCTAATAGGTGGTCAAAATGCCATTTATTCGGATATTTGGAACCGATACGGTGCAAATCAGGCCCAGTTCGTTTCGACCCCCATAAAAATGGCGTATCATATACAAATTCACCAGCTTTGCTATATTCACCATAACGGGCTGTTTCCGATCTAAACGGGCGGATTGTCTGTGTGTGGCAGTTGACACAGCCCTCTCTGACATAGAGATCACGACCTTGCAGTTCCAGCGCTGTGTAGGGTTGTACACTTGCGATTGTCGGTACGTTTTTTGAAATGGTAAACGTCGGAACCATCTCAACCATACCACCGATGAGGATCGCGATTAGCGCCAAGACCATAAACAATATAGGCTTACGTTCAAGACGACGATGCTGAGATTGTTCGTTGACCTGGACCGGTAATAAAGCTGGTGCTTCGGCAGGCTCGTTTGCCAGAAGCTTCCCTTGCTTCATTGTTTTAATTAGATTGAACGTCATCAAGAAGACACCTGATAAATAAAGTGCTCCACCCAAAGCCCGCATCATGTGCATTGGCAGAATCTCCAATGTTGTTGCCAAGAAGTTTGGATATTTCAAAACGCCTTCAGGTGTAAACTCCTTCCACATCAAACCTTGCACTACTGCCGCCCAATACATTGGAATTGCATAGAATAAGATACCTAATGTACCGATCCAAAAATGTGTGGATGCTAGTTTTTTAGAATAAAGTTCAGTTTTATAAATACGTGGGATTAACCAGTAGAGAATACCGAATGTCATAAAACCATTCCATCCCAATGCTCCAACGTGTACGTGTGCAACAATCCAATCCGTAAAGTGTGCGATGGCATTCACTTGCTTCAAGGACAACATTGGACCTTCAAAAGTTGCCATACCGTAACAAGTCAGTGCGACGACCATAAACTTCAGCATAGGTTCTGTACGTACCTTATCCCAAGCCCCGCGCAGCGTCAACAGACCGTTTATCATACCACCCCAGCTCGGCGCAATCAACATAATCGAAAATACCACCCCTAACGATTGTACCCAGCTTGGTAGCGCTGTATATAACAAGTGGTGAGGCCCGGCCCAGATATAGATAAAAATCAGAGACCAAAAGTGAAGAATACTTAATTTATAAGAATAAACCGGGCGATTAGCCATTTTGGGCAGAAAGTAGTACATCATTCCCAAGTAAGGAGTAGTCAGGAAAAATGCTACCGCATTATGACCATACCACCATTGTACAAGCGCATCCTGAACACCTTTATATACATAGTAACTTTTCCATCCGGCCACAGGAAATTGAATGGAGTTAACAATATGTAATACGGCTACAGTAACGAATGTGGCTATATAGAACCAAACTGCGACGTACATATGGCGTTCACGTCGTTTGATAATGGTACCAAACATATTGATACCAAATACAACCCAGATGAGGGTAATAGCAATATCAATCGGCCACTCCATCTCGGCATATTCATGGCTCGAAGTAAGCCCAAGCGGGAGTGTAATAGCCGAAGCGACAATGATTAATTGCCATCCCCAAAAATGAAGTTTACTTAAAGCGTCACTGAACATTCTCGCTTTAAGCACCCGTTGTAAGGAGTAATAGACCCCCATAAAAATACCGTTACCTACGAAAGCAAATATTACTGCATTTGTATGTACGGGACGTACACGGCCAAACGTTGTAAACTGCAATCCGAAATTCATTTGAGGCCAGACAAGCTGCGTTGCCACAAGCAATCCGATGGTCATACCAACTATCCCCCAAATAATGGTAGCGATTCCGAAATTTCTGACAATTTTATTGTCGTAATTAAATTGCTCTAACTGCATTACTTAAATTGTTGATTCTGAATCAAAAGTAAGCAGCATTTTATGACAATCTAATGATGTACAATGCGTACAAAAGTGATGTACGTCACTTTATTAAATAGATCAGTCCATATTTCAAAACCATTTGAGTATTGATTCTATGGCAGTTAAATCAACCAAACCAGCTCGCAATGGTTTATGCTATAAATATTAAGAATAAAAGTGATGTCGATCACGTTCGTAAATGGGATAGATACATTCCCTTTGAGTCAAGCAATAGCTAATTAGACTTTTTCAGTCAGATTGGTTGCCAGAAATTGTTTTACAAACAAGAGGCATTACGTAAATGCTATGCATCCTAATCGCGGTATTTATAGTACAGGAAGTGATTATCCTGTGCCTGCCAGCGGCACTGTTTTTTGAAAAGTATGTAAAAGCAGGAAGCCCTTGACTGTTTCCAGCAAGGGCTTCTGTGTAAAAAAAGGCACCGACCTACTCTCCCACCTGTTACGGCAATACCATCGGCTCTGGCGGGCTTGACTGCTCTGTTCGGAATGGGAAGAGGTAGACA
>JAQZAZ010000089.1 GCA_029239355.1 Sphingobacterium sp. | reverse complement strand
ATTATAATTTTAATTCGATATTTTATTGCCATAATGCTAAATTTACACGTTAATCAATTCAAAGGAAATGACTTTAATTAAATCAATCTCAGGAATACGTGGTACGATAGGCGGTCGTGCAGGAGAAGGGCTAACGCCAATCGATATTGTTAAATTTACAGCTGCTTACGGAACAATCATTGTCAAGCAAAGTGGAATCAAGAAAATTGTGGTCGGAAGAGATGCCCGTATTTCTGGCGAAATGGTCAGCAATCTGGTTATCGGAACCTTACAAAGTATCGGTGTCGATGTGATTGATTTGGGATTATCGACAACACCTACAGTCGAGATTGCTGTTCCCTTGGAAAAAGCCGCTGGCGGTATTATTCTGACAGCTTCACATAATCCAGGGCAATGGAATGCGCTCAAACTGTTAAATGCTAAGGGCGAATTTATATCGGATGCGGAAGGTCAGGAGGTATTGGCCCTCGGGGAATCCCTGGATTTTGATTTTTCAGCAGTAGAAGAACTTGGTTCGGTACACAAAGACTATTCCTACTTACAAAAACATATAGATGCTGTGTTAGCCTTGGAATACGTCGATAAAGAGGCAATCAAAGCCGCCAACTTTAAAGTGGCTTTGGATGCGGTAAATAGTACTGGTGGAACATTTATCCCAGCATTGTTAGACGCCCTCGGTGTACATACAATCTATAAAATCCATTGCGAGCCCGATGGTAATTTTCCACATAATCCCGAGCCGTTAAAAGAACATTTGATCGATTTATCTGCTGCTGTAATCGAAAATAAAGCTGATTTAGGCATTGCTGTCGATCCGGATGTGGATCGTTTGGTATTTATGATGGAAGACGGCGAGCTATTTGGCGAAGAATATACACTGGTGGCAGTTGCGGATTATCTCTTGCAGCATAAAAAAGGAAATACTGTTTCCAATTTATCTTCTACACGTGCCTTGCGTGATGTGACCAAAGCACATGGCGGCGAATATTATGCTGCAGCCGTTGGTGAAGTCAATGTGGTTACTAAAATGAAGGAAGTGGATGCGGTAATTGGTGGTGAAGGAAATGGTGGTGTCATCTATCCCGCATCGCATTATGGCCGCGACGCTTTGGTGGGTGTGGCTATTTTCTTGACGCACTTGGCTAAATTGGGCAAAAGAGCTTCGGAGTACCGAGCTTCACTACCACAATATTTCATGTCCAAAAATAAGATCACGTTGACACCAGAGTTGGATATTGATAATCTATTGGCGAAAATGGAAGAGAAATATCAAAACGAAGAGCACAGTACCATTGATGGTCTGAAAATAGACTTTGAAAATGAATGGGTGCACTTACGTAAATCCAACACCGAGCCAATCATTCGGATCTACTCCGAAGGGCCAACGCCTGAAGCTGCGGAGCAGATTGCACAAAAGATCATTCGAGAAATCGAAGAAATAATTAAATAAAAACAAAAAGCTGCGAATGCAGCTTTTTGTTTTATGATCTAAATGGAAATATATTTCCATAAATTAAAAACATGTTATCATAATTTATGATTAAAAAGAACTTTATTGCGATTTTTTGTTTTTTAAACCTGTTTTTGCTTGCCGTCACCTCAAAGGCCCAGCAGCCTGTAGATGAGATCAATTCGACCTTGGATACCTGGCATAAATCTTCGGACGAAGTCAAGTTTGGTCCTTTTCTCAATTCACTTGCGACAGATGCGGTTATATTGGGGGTAGATCGGCAGGAGCGCTGGGATAAGAACCACAGTGATAAATTTTCCGAGCAATATTTCAACCCGAAATATGCTTGGAACTATGCCTATGAAAACAGGTCTATTCATTTTAATGCGGACAGCACAACGGCCTGGTTTGATGAGACCTTTAAGATAAACACAAAGTATTTTCGCGGCACTGGCGTATTAAGCAAAATAGACAATGAATGGAAGATAAGACAGTATAATATCGCGATGCTGGCCCCTTATCAGGATGTTAAATCTGCTGTAGGTGGAAAGCAGGGACATAATATACACAACAATCTGCTTCTGGTGATGGTGCTATTTTTCTTTATGGCGATGCTGTTTGTGCTCAGTCAGCGCTTAAAGATATCCTATCCCATCTTATTGGTTATTGGTGGCCTGGGTATTTCCCTTATTCCTGGAGCTCCGGTCATTAGTATAGATCCGGATATTGTCTTTTTGGTATTTTTACCACCTTTGCTATTTGAAGCTGCCTGGTATACCAATTGGAACAATTTCCTGAAATGGCGACGATCTATTTTTATCATGGGTTTTGCTCTGGTTTTTTTTACGTCTCTGGCGATCGCTTATTTTTCTGTCAGTATTATCCCAGGCTTTACCTTAGCGTTGGGTTTTCTGTTGGGGGGAATTATATCACCTCCAGATGCTGTAGCTGCAAGTTCGGTTTTAAAGGGTGTTAGCATTCCCAAACGAGGGATTGCCATTTTGGAAGGGGAGAGCTTGGTCAATGACGCGGCCTCTTTGACCGTATTTCGGTTTGCATCCATCGCGATTTTGACAGGTCAATTTACCATGGGTTCGGCCACAACCCAATTTGTGGTACTGTCTGTTATGGGGGTCGTTGTTGGTCTGGTGATTGGCCATATCTTGTATTTCTTTTTGCGTTATGTAGCCAAGTCCTCGAGCATATCCACGCCCATTACCCTGATTGCTCCTTACCTGATGTATATCGTAGCGGAGCATTTTGAGTGGTCGGGCGTCCTGGCTGTGGTCAGTGGCGGATTATTCCTGTCCTTCCGTGCAGGTGATTATCTAAATTACCATACCCGGATCCAAACCAAAGAGGTCTGGGCAACGGTAGGGTTTCTTTTGAACGGATTTGTTTTTATTCTGATCGGGCTTGAACTTCCAGTAATTATCCATGGACTGGGGGAGTACTCCATGGAAGAGGCTATAGATTACGCCTTGGCGATTTGTGTCATTATTATAGTACTACGTTTGGTGGCGGTTTATCTTTCGGCCTATGTGCCACGCCTATTGTTCAGAAGAGTGCGTGCCAAAGAAAAAGACCCGGGTTGGAAACTGCCTTTGGTCATCGGTTGGGCCGGTATGCGGGGCGTTGTTTCGCTAGCCTCCGCCTTGGCGATTCCCATGACATTATACGATGGAACAGCTTTTCCGCACCGTAACCTTGTTTTGTTTATCACCTTTGTGGTTATTCTGGTAACTTTGGTGTTTCAGGGACTTACACTGCCCTTGTTGATTAGATTAATAAAAATTGATGAGGTCGACGAACAGGTATCTGTGGAAGAGCAAATTGATGAGATCCGTGTTAAACTGGGTAAAGACTCGATTGCTTATCTCGATAAGCACTATGCCAAGGAGATGATGGAGTATGAAACGATTGCAAGGGTCAAAGAGCAGCTTATCCGGAGTGTGAATGCCTCCGAACGTGCTAAGGAAGAGGATACCCGGGCGCAACTCTCAGCTGTACGGGGATTATATAACAAAATTATGCTGGAAATTCTTGCTTTGCGTCGCGATGGATTAGCGAAGATGAAAGAGAGCAAAGAATATGATAGCGATGTCATCAAAGAACTGGAATATTCTTTAGATCTGGAAGAGTCGCGGCTGTCACGCAGATAAGTTGATTAACCGGAAAAAGACTTCAGCTCCCTCACATCCGGTACCAAAAGTCAGGAAGCTCAAAAAATAGCAAGGCTGGTTCAATAGACCAACCTTGCTATTTTTCCTTTATCCCCGGCCAGAAAAACAGCCTTTCCTTTTTTTGCTTTTTGTACCGCATTGTAGCTTTCTGGTGAAATGTAATGCCATGTTTTTCCCTGATCATCTGACAGGTCAGTTCCAGAGGTTCCGGTGCAGATAAGCTGTTTGCTTGAAAGATAAATCACTGCTGACTTAAAGCCCGATACGGGCTGACTTGATGCCCGCCAGGTTTTACCACCATCATTGGTCAGAAAACAGGCTTTTTCGCTGTTTCTGTCATTCCGGTAATCTCCACCGACGACGATGCCGTTTTTTGGCGAACGAAATGCAATGGAAAAAGGTCCGGTAGTATTTTGTCCCTGAACGATTGGGCAGCTGTAACGCTGCCAGGTCTCGCCTTGATCGCTGCTGTTGTAAATATTTGACAACCTTCCGCCTGTTGCGATCCAGAAATCCCCCGTCGGTAGACTAAAGATAGAAGTACCGCTGGCTGCAAAACCAGCCTCGCCATCCGCGATGGTATATGTTAGGTTGAGGGATATATCCTTCCAGGTCTGTCCAAAATCTATCGTCTTCAGTAGAGGCATCTTTCCATTGATAGCATCACCAAATGCGATTCCAATACCTTTGGGAGTGAAGGTGAATCCATCGTAGAATATTTCGGGACGGGCATCTTTCAGAACCTCCTTCCAGCTTCTGCCAGCGTCAGTCGTGCGAAGTATTAAAGCCGGAGAACCAGCAGAGATAATGAGTGCCTCATTTTCATCGAAGGCCTCAACATCCCTAAAGTCGATCTTTTCATAACCAATGGGGTTCACCCATTGCCAGTTTTTTCCGGCATCGGTACTCAGGCCGACTGTGCCATTGCTTCCACTGACCCAGATTGTTTGATCATCGACTACGCTCAACCCACGATAGCTGCAGTTCCGTTCTTGATTCAACAGCTGAACCGTATTTTTTTGTGCGGATAAAGTTTCGGTCAGAAAGATCTGAATGAGGAAGAAAAAAAAGAATGGTTTCATGTGTTTATACTAGTTATTGCAGTAAATTCAGCCTTATAATTACATTAAATTCTGTTATATAATTGCAGTAGGTCTATTTGCGTTAAATTCGATGGTATTATTGCATAATTCCGTTCGCATTGTTACCGTAAATCTACCTCTATTATTTTGACAAATCTAAGTCTTATTTCGATAAATCAGTGCCTCTTCTCATTCTCCTGCGTCCTTTTTTTAAGATTGTTTTGCGCAACTGTAGAAAACCGACCGTCATTTTTCTGGGTGATTTAAAATAGGGGATACTCAATACCACGAGCAGTGATATACAGGCCGATGTCCCCAATGCACCGCCATAGCCATTGAAAAACTTGCTGGTGTTGAGTAAGATGGTCGTGAAGATCACACCCGCTAAGCCGAGACCAAAATAAGTAGAGAGCTGTGTTTTGGAAACCATACCGATAAAGGATGCTCCGATAAATACGGCCGGAATATATTGTGTTAGATACCTGGACAATAGCTGTGGAAAGAAGTATAAGAAACCAGATACGATCAACGTCAATAGGGCAGAGGATCGCACAGGCCCCTGTTTGTATCGGGTATTGACATAGTATGTCACTGTACTTCCAATAATTCCGACAAGGTATAGAATGAATGTTTCCATGTTATTTGAAAAGATAGAGCAATAAATAAGTTAGTGAAACACCCAAAAAAGCCAATGTGCCAAGTTTGCCACCTACCCCATTGAGTAGACTTTTTGAAATGACCAGAAAGACTGCTGTAAACACGCTTGCGGTCAGAATAAAAGAAAAGCCATGTGCAACTTGTGAATTGGACATGCCTACAAAAGCGCCACAATAGATGGCCGCGGGAAGATGAGCGAGATAGCTGGATCCTTTGTTGATATTCGGGATAAACGATGCTAATGTTCCCGTCAGTGCGGCACCCAGGACAGGGCCAAGACCAAAAATTTGGTTAAAGTAATATGAGGCGATAGCCCCTATCGGCACCCATACTGCAATTTTGATTGATTCATATTCATGGATGTGATGATGTAGAGGTGACTTAAAGTAGCTGTACAACATGAATATAGAGAGCAACCCAATGAAAGACAGGATAATATATGAGTTCGTGTTTTCAACGAAAATGGCCACTAAAAAGAGGACTTGGACAACAAATAATAAGCAAATACTTAAAACTCTAAATTTCTGCCGGGCTTGCATTTATTTCAAATTTCGGCAAAGGTATTAATTATTTGTCTATTCCGCCGGTAGATTTTCTTTTTATCAGGATCGGATCAAGCACAACCTGCTGAATATCCGCATATGGATCCTTTTGTTTGACCATTTTTAGAAAGAGTTTGGCACATTCTTCACCCATTTTATTTGCCTGTTGATCGATACTGGACAAGGTTGGTGTAATAAAGGATGAGAAAGTCTGATTCGCAAAACCAATCACACCCGTTTTGGGGATATCGATCTTGGCGGCTTTAAGCGCTTGAATTATGCCCACAGCAGTAAAGTCGTCTCCACCAATAATGGCATCCGGTTTAATGGAAGATTGCAAGATCTGCTGAGTTCCTTTTACTCCCGCTTCAATAGAAAGCTCACCCCGAACAATGAGTTCATCCAGCTGAGGGAGACGGGCTTCTCTCAAAGCAGTTTCAAAACCACTAAAACGATCCCGAAAAATAGCAATTTCTTTGTTGGTGGTAATAAATCCAATTTTTTTATAACCTTGTTCGATCAGATGCCTGGTCGCGAGATAGCCTGCATCAAAGTCATTCAGCTTGACGACAGGGGCCGCAATATCCTTGTGTGTACGGTCAAAGATAATCAAGCGCTTGCCTTGTTTGATAACTTCTTGAAAATGTTCAATTTGTTGAGTTTCCAGAGAAAGGGAAGCGATGATTCCGTCAACCTGTGCCTCCAATAAGGTCTTGACGCCATTTACTTCATCTATATAGGATTCGTTCGACTGATAGAGCAGCAGGCTATAATTATGTTTCTTTAATTCTTTTTCGATACTGTGAACAGCTTCCGCAAAAAAATGGATTTGCATCGTAGGGACGATAACACCAATGGTATTGGACTTGCCCGAAGAGAGTGAAGAGGCAATTTTATTAACACTGTAATTGAGCTCTTTCGCCTTCGCCAGGACCAGCTGCCGTGTAGCATCACTGATCGTAGGTACATTATTCAAAGCACGGGACACCGTTGAAACCGTGATTCCAAGCGCTCGTGCAATATCATAAATCGTTGTTTTTTTATTCACGCCCCAAAGTAAATAATTTTATTGAATATTTTGGAAAATTCAGAAACATATCCTACTTTTATGCAACCGGTTGCAATGTTGTTTCCGCTTATTGTTTTAAATAACCAGTTTTAAAAAAATCAGATGTATTTTTTAGGTATAGATGTTGGTACTTCTTCGGTCAAGGTTTCGATTGTCGAAGCATCCTCACAACGAAAAGTCTGTTCGGCGCAGTATCCTGCAGTTGAAGCTGCGATTAATTCGCCACAACCTAATTGGGCAGAACAGGATCCCCTGGATTGGTGGGCCTATTTCAAGCAGGCATTATCCAAGGCGAATGCCACGGGACTGTACGATCCGAAACAAATTACGGCGATAGGTATTGCCTATCAAATGCATGGACTTGTTGTCGTTGACAAAAATCAGCAGGTATTGCGCAATGCAATTATCTGGTGTGACAGCCGGGCTGTTACCTTGGGTAATAAAGCTTTTGAGGAAATCGGCAAGGACTTTAACTTAAAACACCACCTCAATTCTCCTGGTAATTTCACCGCTTCCAAATTGGCATGGGTGAAAGCGAATGAGCCCGAAATTTATGAGAAAATTGATAAGATCATGCTTCCGGGCGATTTTATTGCCATGAAGCTTTCTGGGACGATCAGTACATCCATTTCTGCCTTATCGGAAGGTGTGTTTTGGGATTTTCAACAAAATGAGCTGTCAACTACGCTGATGGACTATTACGGTTTTGATCCCAAGCTGATTCCGTCAATATTACCTGTTTTTGCCGAGCATGGTCAAATCAAGAAAGCAGTGGCCGAAGAATTGGGGCTTTCATCCACAGTGACCATCAACTACAAGGCCGGAGATCAACCAAATAATGCGCTTTCATTGAATGTATTACAACCCGGTGAAGTAGCAGCTACAGCGGGCACTTCCGGTGTCATATACGGTGTGAGCGATCAGCTGATTGCCGACCGGGAATCCCGAGTCAATACCTTTGCCCACGTCAACTATCGGAATGATGAGATTCGGACCGGCGTGTTGCTTTGTATCAATGGCACCGGGATTATGAACAGCTGGGGCAGGAAACTTTTGGGAAAAGATTTATCCTATGATCAGATCAATGCCATGGCTTTTACTTCGCCTATTGGAAGTAAAGGCTTGCAGGTTATTCCCTTTGGTAATGGCGCCGAACGCATGTTGAATAACCAACTGGTAGGTGCTTCTATCTCATCCATTGACCTGAATAGACATGAAACATCCGATATCTTACGGGCTATTCAGGAAGGGATTGCCTTTGCCTTTCGCTATGGCTTGGATATTATGCGTGAGAATGGCCTGTATCCACAGATGATCCGTGCCGGCAATGCCAATTTATTTTTAAGTTCGGTATTCCGCGACGCATTCGTAGGATCGACCAACGTTCCTGTAGAAATATATGATCATGACGGCAGTGTTGGGGCAGCCATGGGAGCAGGAATCGGTAGTGGTTATTATGCGAATTTCACGGAAGCTTTTAAGTCCCTGAAACCGGTGTATACCGTCGAACCCCAATATGTGGAACAATACGAAGAAAATTATCAACAATGGAAGGAAATATTAAAAATTAAAATTAATACCAAATAAAAATGAATATTATTAAAGGACAAAAAGAGTTTTTCAAAGGGATTGCACAGATCGAATTTGAAGGAAAAGAAAGTAAAAATCCATTTGCTTTTCGTTATTATAATCCGAAGCAAGTGGTTGCGGGTAAAACCATGGAAGAGTATTTTAAGTTTGCCTGTTCCTATTGGCACTCGTTCAATGGTGATGGTTCGGATCCATTCGGCGGTCCTACGCACAAATTTCCTTGGGATGAGAGCACAGATGCAATCACACGTGCAAAGGACAAAATGGATGCCGCTTTTGAATTTATCAGCAAAATGAATATTCCATACTACTGTTTTCACGATGTAGATTTAGTGGATTACACAGACAATGTGCTGGAAAATGAAAAAAGATTGGCAACAATCGTGGATTATGCCAAAGAGAAACAGCAAGCGAGTGGTATCAAGCTGCTTTGGGGTACGGCCAATCTCTTTAGCCACAAGCGCTACATGAATGGTGCAGCGACCAATCCAGATTTTCAGGTATTGACGCATGGTGCTGCACAGGTAAAGGCTGCATTGGATGCAACAATTGCTCTTGGTGGGGAAAATTATGTGTTCTGGGGTGGAAGAGAAGGTTACATGAGCCTGCTTAATACCAACATGAAACGCGAGCAGGAACATCTTGCGAAGTTTTTGCACTTGGCCAAAGATTATGCACGTAAGAATGGTTTCAAAGGAACATTCTTTATTGAGCCAAAACCATGTGAACCGACTAAACATCAATACGATTATGATGCAGCAACGGTATTGGGCTTCTTAAGACAATATGATCTTTTGGATGATTTCAAGCTCAATCTTGAAGTAAACCATGCGACTTTGGCCGGACACACCTTCCAGCATGAGTTGCAGGTCGCAATTGATGCCGGAAAGCTGGGATCTATTGACGCTAATCGTGGTGATTACCAAAATGGCTGGGATACCGATCAATTTCCGAATGATATCAATGAACTGACTGAATCTTTGCTGATTATTTTAGAAGGCGGTGGCTTCCAGGGCGGGGGTGTTAATTTTGATGCGAAGATCCGTCGAAATTCAACTGATCCTGCAGATTTATTCTATGCACATATCGGTGGAATGGATCTTTTCGCAAGGGCTTTGCTGACTGCTGAACGTATCTTGGAAGACTCTGAATACCGCAAAATACGGGCCGACCGTTATGCGTCTTTTGACAGTGGCAACGGTGCTTCTTTTGAGCAAGGAAACTTGAGCTTGGAGCGTTTAAGAGATCTAGCGGTAGAATTGGGTGAGCCGCAAACGATCAGTGGTAGACAGGAGTATTTAGAAAATTTGATCAATAGATATATATAGTTATTTAAAATATTTCTATATTAGGCGATCAAATTAAACCAATTACCAACACATGAATAATTATTTAAGCACAAAAGATTACATCGTTTTCCTGATATACTTTGTCATTGTTGCAGGCTACGGATTATGGGTGTATTATCGAAAAAAGTCTGAATCTGTAGGTTCAAAGGATTATTTCCTGGCCGAAGGATCATTGACCTGGTGGGCGATCGGAGCCTCCCTGATTGCTTCCAATATCTCTGCGGAGCAATTTATCGGTATGAGCGGGTCGGGTTTCAAGATGGGACTCGCTATTGCGACTTACGAATGGATGGCAGCGATTACCTTGATTGTGGTTGCGGTGTTTTTTATACCGGTATACCTCAAGAACAAGATCTTCACCATGCCGCAATTCCTGCACAAACGTTATAATGGGACCGTAGCCATGATTATGGCAGTCTTTTGGTTACTATTGTATGTTGTCGTCAACCTGACTTCCATTCTTTATTTGGGAGCGATTGCCGTGAGCAGTATATCGGGTATCAGTCTGGATGCCTGTATGTATGCCATTGCTATTTTTGCCGTTATTATTACACTTGGCGGTATGAAAGTAATTGGATATACGGATATTATTCAAGTATTCTTTTTGGTGTTGGGTGGTTTGGCAACAACCTATTTGGCATTGAACCTTGTTTCAGAACATTACGGTGGTTCGGGTATATTACAGGGCTATCACCTGATGACGGAGAAAGCTTCCGATCACTTTCATATGATCCTGGACCGTAAGAACGAAAACTACCTCGATCTACCGGGGTTGACCGTGCTGATCGGTGGTATGTGGATTGTAAATCTGAACTATTGGGGCTGTAATCAGTATATCACACAGCGCGCATTGGGTGCTGACCTAAAGACCGCACGTAACGGGATTTTGTTTGCTGCATTCTTGAAGTTGTTGATGCCGATTATAGTGGTATTGCCGGGTATTGCTGCCTACGTTATGTGGAAAGATGGCTTATTTCAAAATGAAATGATGCAACATGGTGAGGTAAATCCGGATCATGCTTACCCTGTTTTATTGAATTTGTTGCCTGCAGGACTGAAAGGGCTTTCATTTGCGGCTCTGACAGCTGCGGTAGTCGCCTCATTGGCAGGTAAGGCAAATAGTATTGCGACAATCTTTTCATTGGATATTTATAAGAAAGTATTTAATACCGAAGCTTCTGATAAGAAGTTGGTCAATATTGGTAAATTGACAGTTGTCGTTGCCATGATTTTGGCTGTGATTATCGCACCACATCTGGGTATCGACAAAAAAGGTGGATTTCAATACATCCAGGAGTATACCGGATTTGTGTCTCCGGGTATTTTTGCCATGTTCATCTTGGGATTCTTCTGGAAAAAGACGACGTCAAACGCTGCGTTATTTGCGACAATCGGTGGATTTATCTTGTCGATTATTTTCAAAAAATTACCAGATTGGGCAGATCTTTCTTTCTTGTCCTCTACAGGATTTTCAATTCCAAATCCGACAACGGGAATTTACGAGATTCCGTTTTTGGATCGGATGGGCTTTGTGTTTGTAATCTGTATCGTCGGTATGATCATTATCAGTTTGATCGACAACAAACGTGGTGTGGTACCTGCTGGACTGGAAGTAGATACGACAATGTTTAAACCACATAAAGCATTTTTGATCGGAGCATTAATTGTTGCCTTATTGGTGACTGCATTGTATTCCATCTATTGGTAATCAGATAATCAAAAAGGCATCATAGAGAGCCCATATCAACTGCGGTTGATATGGGCTTTTTGTTTTTAAAAATTTCCTATCTTGTCATTGATAAATCGTGCAAATACTGTATTGCGCTAACCTGGTCCGGTAGCCCGTTTGACGATATAAAGGAACCAAACAGCCGGACACTGGGCCAATGCATGTCTTGTGATAGGAAAAATCAACACCTAGATAATGAAACGGATGAAAAGAAGATATACACTATTGACGACCTTTGTAGTAGTCATGTCCAACCTTGCACAGGTTCAGGGACAGACACAACGTACTGAGAAACCCCCATTGCATGGTAAGCATTGGATGGCGATTACCGGTAAGCCGTTGGCGGCCACTGCCGGTGCACGGCTATTCCATCAAGGGGGCAATGCGGTAGATGCTGCCTGTGCGATGCTTGCTGCAACCTGCACGATGTGGGATGTACTCAGCTGGGGTGGGGAGACGCAGGCGTTGATCTATCACCCAAAATTAAAAAAGGTGATTGGCATCAATGCCTTAGGGGTCGCTCCGACTGGAGCTACAGTTGATTTCTTTCGATCAAAAGGTTATGAGTTCCCGCCCGAATACGGTCCCCTTGCCGCCGTTACCCCAGGTACCCCCGGCGGTTTATGTTATATGCTGGCACAATATGGAACGAAAAGTTTGGCCGAAGTGCTGGCACCGGCACTAGAAATGGCCGCGGGCTACCCCATTGATGCGCAGACAGCCAACAGTATTGAACGTGGTAAAGCGCGCATCAAAGAATGGCCATACAGCAAAAAAGTCTTCCTCCTCCATCAAGATCAGGAACGGGAAGCGCCCGAAGCAGGGGAGCTCTTTGTGCAACAAGATCTGCTCCGGACACTAACCAAACTTGTTGAAGCTGAAAAAAAGGCTATTGCGGCAGGCAAGGATCGAAAAACAGCGATTATGGCCGCCTATGACCGCTTCTATAAAGGCGATATAGCCGATGAATTTGTCCGCGGGAGCAAGGAGCAGGGGGGCTTAATCACCAAAGAGGACCTTGCCAATTGGAACCCCATTGAGGAAGAGCCTTTACATGTCAACTACAAAGGCATTGACGTCTATAAATTACAGGAATGGACACAGGGGCCGGCTATGTTGCAGAGTTTGCAACTGCTAAAAAATTTTGATCTAAAGGCCATGGGGTATAATTCAGCACCCTATATCCATACGCTTTATCAAGTAATGAATCTGGCCTTTGCTGACCGGGATTTCTATTATGGTGATCCCTATTTCAAACCTAAAGCACCTATTCGCGGCCTGCTAAGCGATTCCTATGCCAAGGCGCGGGCGGCCGCTATTGACCCGCAGCATAATAATCCACAGGTACTTCCCGGTGATCCATACCCTTATGAAGGTAAGCAGAATCCTTTTACCAGCCTGCTTCAGCAACGGAGCAAACAATTCATGCCGAATACCGAATCAAAGAAGGATTTTGTACCCAAACACGACGTGAGTTTTGCACCATCCTTGCAGTCCATGCAAGATACAGTTCGTTGGGCATCACTGGCACCAGATAGTGTTTATATGGATCGGCTACTGCGTGGTACGACAAGTGTGGAGGCAGCGGATGCAGAAGGCTGGGTTGTTTCGATTACACCAAGTGGAGGCTGGTTGCCGGCCTGTATAGCAGGGAATACGGGGATAGGTATGAGCCAACGCCTGCAAAGCTTTGTGCTCGACTCCTTGATCAATCCGTTTAATGTAGTCGCACCAGGTAAAAGGCCACGTGTAACGCTTACTCCATCCTTAGCGCTAAAAGATGGAAAACCGTATCTTTCTTTTGCGGTGCAAGGTGGTGACACACAAGACCAAAACCTCCTTCAGTTCTTTCTAAACACGGTAGAGTTCGGTATGACGCCGCAACAAGCCAGCGAAGCCCCTAATATCAACAGCAATCAGCTGTGGCTTTCTTTGGGTGGCACCAAATTAGATGACCGAAAACCGCGCGCGGGAAGTTTGCTGCTCGATAAACGTACAGCCAAGGAAGTCATCGAAAAGCTTGAAAAGATGGGTTACAGCATACAATTGGGCGAACGCAACAGCGGGCCGATCAATGCCATTTATTTTGATCAGCAGCATGGCACACTCTGGGGAGGTAGCAGCAATAATGGGGAGGATTATGGAATTGGGTGGTAGTATCTGCAAATGCTGCTTGTCCTATCGTGATGGCTTGGCTAAGCTTGAACGGAAGAGTTGTATCGTTTTGTTATCTCCATAGGATTTGTTATCTTACCTACTGATCAAAAGGTGATTTCTTGTTATGGAGGGTAGTGTCAGTAAATATTCGTTTGTTTTTCAACCTGATGAAGCTGGTTTAGAAATGGTAGATGGTTTTAAGCAGCAGTTGAGGGTAGCATTAGCCGAAGAATTTCCAGATAAGGAAAAGGGCTGGTACCATAGCTGTAATTCCAAAGCGCATGTGACCATTTGTGCTTTTGCAGGAGATGACGATACGTTGGCACAGGCTATTACGGCATTGCAACAATCCCTTCGCTATGAGCGTAGCCAATATTTGTATTTTGATCACTTTTCCTCCTTTGCTGGCGGCGCCTTCTATATTGGTCCGACGTTGCATGCCCGAAGTTACCTAAGGGATAGGTCGCGAAAGGTTGTGCAGACGCTCAGCCCCTTTGACCCGATCGAGATCAGTGATGAACCCCATATTTCCATCGGGCGTAGATTGGAACCTGAACGACTTGAATTTGCAAAAAAGTTACTGCGCTCGGTCGATCTGAGTTTTATGTGTACCGGTGTACATATCCGCAGGTTTAACCCGGATATTGGGCAGTACGAACCCGTTGACTTTGTCAAATTCGGGAATCAGTCGAAAGAAAATTCGGGACAACTTTCATTTAAATTCTAATTATATTACTGTTTAATTGTCTAATACTGTAAAGCTTTTTATCTTTAGCCCTAGCAATAAAAAGATATTGTCCTAATGTAAGCTATGCATCACGACGACTCCCATCATAAATCATTATCCGACATTCACGAAAGCGTGGATGTCAATCAAGGTAAAACCAAATTCAAAAAAATACTCAGTTTTTTTGGACCAGCCTATTTAATCAGTGTTGGTTATATGGATCCCGGCAATTGGGCGACTGACCTTGCTGGGGGCAGTCAGTTTGGCTACGCTTTGATCTGGGTGTTGTTGATGAGTAATATTATGGCGCTGTTGCTGCAGAACCTCTGTGCACGGTTGGGCATTGTACGGGGTAAAGACTTGGCGCAATGTAATCGGGAGACCTATCCCAAGCGCATGAATTTTGTGCTATATGTCCTCGCTGAGATCGCTATTGCGGCTTGTGACCTGGCCGAGGTGCTTGGGATGGCTATTGGTCTCAATCTGCTGTTCGGTATCGACCTGCTCTGGGGAGTACTCATCAGTTTTGCCGATACCTTTCTACTGCTTTACTTGCAGAAATTGGGGATGCGCAAGATGGAACTCTTTATTATCGGTCTGATATCTATGATCGGTATGTGCTTTATGGTAGAGATGTTTTTGGCCAAGCCAGATTTTGCGGAGGTGGCAACAGGTTTTATACCCAGTATTCCCAATAGTGCTGCACTCTACATCGCAATTGGCATTATCGGTGCCACCGTGATGCCGCATAACCTCTACCTGCATTCAGCCCTGGTGCAGACTCGAAAGATCGACCGAAATGAAGTCTCTATACGTAAATCATTAAAGTATAATTTTTGGGATAGTGCCATCGCATTGAATCTCGCATTTCTGGTCAACGCAGCAATTCTGATCTTGGCAGCATCGGTCTTTCATAAAAATGGCATGCACGATGTAGCCGAACTGGAGGATGCCTATCACTTATTGGGGAATTTACTTGGCACCGAATGGGCTTCTAAATTATTTGCTGTAGCTTTGATTCTGGCGGGGCAGAGTTCAACGGTAACAGGTACTTTAGCGGGACAGATTGTGATGGAGGGCTACTTGCGTCTGCGGATCAGTCCGACACTGCGGCGTATCATTACAAGGTTATTGGCGATTATACCTGCCGTCCTGGTGATTCTGATCTCTGGCGAGGGCCGGGTAGGGCAGTTATTGATCTTTAGTCAAGTGATTCTGAGCATGCAACTAGCCTTTGCGGTGATCCCGCTGATTCACTTTGTCAGTGACAAGGCCAAGATGGGTATCTTTGCAATTAAACCGCTGACCAAAGCTTTCGCCTGGCTAATTGCCGCTGTGATTGCAGTACTTAATTTTAAATTGGTCTATGATGAGGTCACTGGCTGGATTGCGGAGGCAAACAATCTTTTGGTCACTGTGTTACTAATTCTCGGGGCTGTTGGTCTGCTCTTTTTACTGATCATGACCGTGTTGATTCCCATCTTACGTAAATCAAAACCGATTGAATTGGAAGTGCATCCACCATTCGAAGCTTTACATTTTGAGGACAAAGGGTCTTTCAAGAAGGTGGTGATCGCGCTGGATTTTTCTAATTCAGATCAGAAAGTAATCCAATATGCCTTGCAGCTGTCACATGCGGATACCAGCTTTGTCGTTGTCCATATTGTCGAAAGTGCCTCCGTTAAATATACGGGTGAGTCCACCGATGATTTTGAATCCCGGCAGGATTTGGAACGCTTGAAGCTATATGCAGACTTTTTGCTATCCAAAGGGCATCGGACAGAATACGAACTGGGGTACAATAATCGCATCAAGAGTATTGCCGAAGTGTGCGAAAAATATCATGCTGATTTATTGGTCGTGGGGAGCCACGGGCATACCGGAGTCAAAGACTTTGTGTTTGGTGAGACTGTCAACAAGTTGCGCCATGCCGTGAAAGTTCCAGTTTTTATCGCGCAATAAGGCTTAGAGGGCAATACCGAAGATACACTGTCGATTCACTGTAATTTTATTGCGGAAAAAGTGTGGGTAGGGGTCGGTAAGTTCTAAATAATTCTTATTTTTGCGTCATCAAATCAAGATATGAGCGACGCTATTAAACACGAGTGCGGAATCGCACTAATTCGCCTGTTAA
>JAQZAZ010000088.1 GCA_029239355.1 Sphingobacterium sp. | reverse complement strand
GATGCTCAATTCGTTTTGATTTTGGTTATTTTCCATAATAATTCTAAATGTAAGTTAATATAATCCTAAATTTTATTTTGTAAATGTTCTAAAGTCCTGTCCATCCTCGATATTCAACAATGTCTGATAGATCAAACGGATCACATTGTCAACATCTTCTTTATGCACCATCTCAACCGTTGTATGCATATAACGCAACGGCAAAGAAATCAACGCTGAAGGCACCCCACCGTTGCTGTAAGCAAAAGCATCTGTATCTGTTCCTGTATAACGTGAACATGCCTGACGTTGGAATGGAATATTGTTTTCCTCAGCAACTTTAACCAACAGTTTATTCAAATTGACCTGAACTGCTGGCGCATAAGACAATACTGGACCTTTTCCAGAGAATAAATCTCCCTGTGTGATCTTGTTGATCATCGGCGTTTGGGTATCGTGTGTCACATCTGTAACAATGGCAACATTCGGTTTTATGCGGTCTGCAATCATTTCAGCACCACGCAATCCAATCTCTTCCTGCACCGAATTTACGATATATAATCCAAATGGCAATTTCTTTTTATTCTCTTTTAGCAGGCGCGCAACCTCGGCAATCATAAAACCACCGGCACGATTGTCCAAGGCCCGTCCAATATAGTAACGATCGTTTAAGATTGAAAAAGTGTCTTCATAGGTAATCACACAACCTACATGCACACCCATGGCTTCCACCTCTTCTTTGGAACTGCATCCACAATCCAAAAAGATATTTTTTAGGGAAGGATTTTCTTCCTTCTCGCCCGAACGTGTATGAATGGCAGGCCAGCCAAATACCGCCTTAACGATTCCTTTTTCTGTATGAATGTTCACTCGCTTCGAAGGTGCAATCTGATGATCAGAACCGCCATTACGCACCACGTAGATCAATCCATCTTTTGTAATGTAATTAACAAACCACGAGATTTCATCTGCGTGTGCTTCGATCACCACTTTATAGCTCGCTTTTGGATTGATAACACCAACTGCTGTACCATAGTTATCCACGAATGTTTCGTCCACATAAGGCTTCAGATAATCCAGCCATAAACGTTGACCGTCCCATTCAAAACCTGTGGGTGAAGCATTATTTATATATTTTTCAAAAAATGAAAGCGAATCTTTTGTTACGACCGCAGTTGTTTTCTGTTCTTTTTTCTTATTCTTTTCAGCCATCTTGTCCTTTTCTATTTACTTTCGTCAAAATATGAAAATTTCAATGAAATGCAAAAGTAAAAATGTTTTTTGGAATATTCCTTTTACATTTCACTTTGATTTTATTGAAAAATAAGATTAAACCTTATCTTTACCTTAGTAATTTAAACAGACATAAAATATATGAATTCAATACTGAGTGCAATACATTGGAATATAGATCCCGAGATGTTTAACTTTGGCGCTTTTGCCCTACGCTATTACGCCTTATGTTGGCTCCTCGCTTTCTTTGTGTCTTATGTTATTATGTTGCGCATTTTCAAAAATGAAGGCCGCACGCAAGAACAACTGGATCAACTATCTATCTATATCTTCCTCGGCACACTGATCGGTGCACGACTTGGTCATTGCTTATTCTACGATTTTGATTATTACAAAGACCATATATTGGAAATTTTTCTTCCTTTTAAATGGGATAAAAACGGATTCCACGTCACCGGTTTTGCCGGCTTGGCTTCTCATGGAGGGGCAATCGGCATCCTTGTTGCACTCTATCTATACTGCCGTAAGACGAAGACCGACTTTTTATGGTTAGCAGACAGATTAGTTGTTGTTGTACCTATTGCTGGCGCGCTGATTCGTATTGGCAATTTTTTCAATTCAGAGATGGTCGGTACACCAACGGACTTGCCTTGGGCAATAATTTTTGAACGTCATGACAATATCCCCCGTCATCCAGGCCAGCTCTACGAGGCTATAGCCTATATTATCATCTTTATTATCATCGGTTCCTTATTCAAATCAGACCCCAATCGTCAAAAAGGAAAATTGTTCGGTATTTTTATGGTCTTATTATTTGGTGCGCGAATGGTACTGGAGCACTTTAAAATTGATCAGGAAGCTTTTGAACAAAGTATGCTGCTCAATATGGGACAACTTTTGAGTGTACCTTTTATTTTGGTCGGCCTCTATTTTATCTTTCGCAAACCAAAAGTTTAAAATACACGGCAATCAAAGACAGTTCGCAACGTCGTTATATAGCTGGCATCTTTCTTACAAAAGATGCCTTTTTTATAGTTATATTCAAAAGTTATACATGCTCCGTCAATGCTTCGGCTTCTGTTCGACCGCGGTAGCTGCCTGCTCCGACACTGCACCGCCCTCTAACCGCGATGAGTCCGCGGTAAATCCGATATGAGTCCATAGTGACTCCGAGTCTAACACGCATTTACCATAAACCTATCCCGCTTTGACATTGCTGGCACCTGCCTTCGAAGACGAAGCAGCCTCGAATTATTTTGCCATAGAGAGTGAATCTTCCTCCATTACCGCTAATAACACGGACTGTCTATGCGATAAAAATGAGTCAAATTCAACGATCTAAATCCGATTCATAAACAAAATCATCTTGTTTTTTTCAAAGACTCCAAAGATTACTATATTTAGGCTTCTTTAATGAGCAAAATTTTTACAACAAGAAACTTAAGCCTAAAATGAGTCTAGAAAAGTATGCATCTGTCGAGGCGAACGAAAACATGCTTCAATACAATGGCAAATATGGTGAGTATGGAGGATCTTATATCCCACCTGTCCTAGAAAATCAGTTAAACAAATTAGCCGATTTTTTTGACAGCCATGTTCAGAAAGAAGAATTTCAGAAGGAATTCATCTCCATCCTCAAACACTATGTGGGACGTCCTTCACCTCTGTATTTTGCAAAGAATCTGAGTGAATACGTAGGATCAAGGATCTACTTAAAGCGGGAAGACTTGAATCATACAGGTTCACACAAAATCAACAATTGTATCGGTCAGATCTTATTGGCAAAACAAATGGGAGCTACGGAAATTATTGCCGAAACCGGAGCTGGTCAACATGGAGTAGCAACAGCGACCGCCGCTGCTCTCTTAAATATTCCATGCAAAGTATTTATGGGCGAAATCGATGCCGCCCGTCAGGCCTTGAATGTGAAACGGATGGAGTTGCTGGGGGCTGAGGTTGTCACAACAAACCTAGGAAGCCGAACACTTAAAGATGCTGTTGACGCCGCGTTGATGTATTATGTCGAAAACCCGACATCTTATTATCTCCTTGGCTCACATGTCGGACCGCATCCCTATCCTAAAATGGTGGGCTATTTTCAGAGTGTGATCGGCAAGGAAGCCCGACAACAAATTCTTGAACAGGAAGGACGCCTTCCCGACAGTATCTTTGCCTGTGTAGGCGGTGGATCAAATGCCATTGGATTATTTTCAGGTTTTCTGGATGATCAAGAAGTTGAAATCAATGGCGGTGAAGGCGGCGGCTCAGGTAATTACCCTAAAACCGCCGCTACACTATCTTTTGGTAAACCGACTGTATTTCAGGGCACCTATTCCTACTGCCTTGTTGACGATGCAGGCAATCCGATCCCATCTACATCCGTATCTGCTGGACTGGATTACCCGGGCATCTCACCTCAGCATGCCGCCTTAAAAGACAGCAATCGGGCCAACTATTATCCCGTTACGGACGACGAAGCAATCGCCGCCTATAAATTGCTTTCCAAATTAGAAGGAATTATCCCGGCAATCGAGTCTTCACATGCTGTTGCCTTGGCGGTCAAACTATTGAAAGATAAAAACAAACTTGCTATCGTCAATCTATCTGGCCGTGGAGACAAGGATGTCGACCGTGATTTTTAATAGATCACTGAATTTAAATAGCTATAGCGGGTTGCTCATGGGGCAACTCATTATGGCTATTGATATGAATCCGGGTTTTCCATGTAAGCTAGCCGATCCATTTAGATATTAGCGATCCTTATGAAACGAAATAAAAACCGCCGCAACTGGCTAAAAATCGTTGCTGTCGTATTCCTCCTATTGGTTTTGGGGATTACCGCCTATAACCTCTATCCTGAACCCCGCTTACCAAAAAATGCGGTGATCGACAAACTTGTGGTCTATAAATCCAAACGAACCTTATCAGCTTATGCGCAAGGCAAATTGCTCAAATCCTACCGAATCTCCCTGGGCGGAAAGCCGGTTGGAGCTAAAAAAATTGAAGGTGACTTAAAGACACCGGAAGGATTATATTATATCAACGATAAGAATCAGTACAGTGGATACCACAAGAACCTAGGGGTTTCCTATCCGAATGATCAGGATATCGCCTATGCCAAATCTTTGGGCAAAACCGCGGGTGGTGACATCAAAATCCATGGATTAAGAAATGGAATGGGCTTTATCGGGAAATTACAACGTTGGACAGACTGGACATTCGGTTGCATGGCCCTAACCAACACAGAAATTGATGAACTTTATCAGGCCGTTCCCATCGGTACCCCTATTGCGATTAATCCCTAACGTGATTAGCGATGCAGTTCCATCGGCAAGACAGGCCGTATGTGGCTGGCCCGGCAGAAGGCACCAAAAAACTACAACATATCGCCTAAATCTTACAACCGTGTGTCTTATTAATTTGCGATCTTTGGGTTTAGATTTGTAACTTGTATAAAAAAAATCGAATGAAACTCGCAATAAAGAATATGGTATGCAATAGGTGCATCATGGTTGTCGAAAACGAATTGAACAAGCATAATCTTCACATTAAACATATTTCTTTGGGACAAGTTGAAATTGAAGAGACACTGGACAGGCTCCAATCTGCTCAATTAGCCGAGAGTTTTTCTGCACTTGGCTTTGAGCTAATCGATGACAAGAGATCCGTATTGATTGAGCAGGTTAAACATTTAGTCTTGGACCTAATCCGTAACCAACATAATAATACAAATTTAAATTTATCAGAAATAATCTGCAACCAGATTTACCATGATTACAGTTATGTTTCGAATTTGTTTTCGGATGTGGAAGGCATGACAATCGAAAAATATTTTATCAGCCAAAAAATTGAATACGTCAAGGAATTATTAGTTTACGACGAACTGACTTTAAGCGAGATAGCCTATCAATTGAATTACTCTAGTGTCGCATATTTGAGTAATCAATTCAAAAAAGTCACCGGACTGACACCAAGTCATTTTAAGCATATTAAAGAGAACAAACGCAAACCGTTGGATAAAATACACGATGCTTGATGAATTGTCGAGTAACATTTATTTCCAATGCATAAGATCATTATTCCAAGCTTATAAGGTAAAGTAAGAAAAGGCTCCCGAGCGGAAGCCTTTCTTTTTAAAATTGCCCTTTCAAATTAGCAACCCTTATTTTAAATATCTCTAATTCTTTTTGTTGTTGATTGATAAAGGAATTCTCCTCCAACTTCCCAACGACAATATCCCGTTCCTCATCAGTGGCATACACCATATTCTTGAACGGGTTTTTGTAATCTTTCGCTCGCGATTTATAGATCTGCTCACCTATCCAGATCCGTTGCCCTAAAGCCTCATCCAACAAAGATACAATTTTATCTTTGGATATTTCAACACCTTCCAAAGTAAGAATTTCAATAAGGGACAACAAAGCATGCTTACGTTTATCTAATGGATAATCCTTACTTCGTTCATGATAAAATTCGTGAATATCATCCCAAGAATCAATGCTTTTGGATTTGATATCTTTTAAGAAAAGGCGTAAGGCATTGCTTTCAATAAGCTGTCCACCAATATTTTCCCAGTTTGTCCGCTTTTCAGCAGAAAGATTTTCAAGGATATCATCCAATGATAGGCCAGACTCCAATGCATCCATCAGGTGCAATACACCATAATACTTAATGAATGAACGATAAAGATGATAAGCTTCACCTACTTTTTGGATTACGGTAGGTCTGCGTGAGTTCTCCGCTCCAGACAGAACGATCGTTTTATCTTTCAGATCAATATTGTTGGCAAGTAAGTCACGTCCCGCCAGGATTCGCTCCTCTTGCGTTTTATTTTCTCCAGGTTGTAGGCTTTCAGATACGGCTAAGGCCAAGGCATCCATTCCGGCAAACATCTCATTAACCGTGTCGGGTGCCAACATATCGTATTCGAAATATTGATTTTTAAAATGTCTGTTGTCCCGCGCCTCATACTTATTAGCATTACGCACCAGCGCGTACATATTATACATAAACCAATATCCTGGGATCAGCACAAGCCTATCGTGCTGTACATCATTGCTCACTAAGGTAAAAGGCAACTGTATGTCCAGTTCATGTAAAAAATCTCCTTTTACGATTAAGCAATAAGAAGCAAATCTCGAATTGTGCTTGAGGCTCACACATAAACCTGGCCAGAAACCACGGCCTGCTATAATCTCGCCGTCCGCAGCTCTGGAGTTATGGTTGGACCCCACAGTAGCCCCAGCAGCCATGTTGCTTTGTCCCATAACCAATGCCGCGCATAAAAAGGAATTATTATGATGCTGCTCATGTGCCGGAAAAATCAAAGAATTAAGCACTTCACAACAAGAGATGGTCGAGTTATCACCAAGATAGGAATTAATCAACCGCGCTCCATATTTTAATTGTGAATAAGAAGCCAAAATAAAACGTACCGCTTTTACCCCATAGAAAATACGGCAACCATAGCCAATGATCCCATTGACAAGCTCACAGCCTTCACCAATTTGCGTATAGGATTCCTGTGATGAATTGATGGTCACATTTTTCAACTTGTTAACCCCTTTGATATAAGCATCTGTGCCAATCTTCACATTTTTGATTGTGAACGTATTTTTGATCACACAGCGATCACCGACCTGACTATAATAACCACGTTGCGTACCAAACTTTTGATCTGTCAGTTCCTCAAAACGGCGCTGTAGCTGATGATCATGGCGATTTCGTGTCCATAAATAGACATCTGCAGCCTGCATGCCATCGAAGGGATAGACGGAGCGTGCGCCATTTTCATTACAGAGCTCCAATTGAATACGTTTACCCGATTCTTCACCATCGCGAAGAATGCCATTTCCAAATTTAGCCGTACTACCGGTCTCCATCTCCTTGATTTGACTCAGCAATACTTCATTACCCACAATAAAATAGGACAAATAACCTACATGATGTACAGCAACATCGTCGCCAAAATCGGAACTGATAATGGTCGAATGATATAAACCTATAGGAAGTTGCAGGTTGCGGTATTCCAGGTAACTGGGGCTCAGGTTCCCGATACGTACCAAGCCATAAAATTTGCAGTTCTGAATTTGCTTTGGATCAAAGATTGCTGACACTTTCACCTTCGACCAATCACTGGACCAATTCCCATTTGCAATGAGCTCCTGAATCTCGCTTGCCGTGAGTTCACGGTAATCATCGCGTGGATTTTGTTGAAAACGTAGGGTATACTCATCTTGCCCTTCTTTAAGAAATTCATTTGGGATAAAACCATATCCCAAATGTTCCAAAGGCCTTTTCTTCAATACACTCATATGTCTTCTTATTCTACTGTAACAGATTTGGCCAGATTACGTGGCTTATCGACATCTAGGCCTAATTCCACACCAATATAATACGACAAGAGCTGCAGGGGAACGACGGAAATCAAAGGTGCAATAATCTCATCCGCTTCTGGAATTTCCATATAGTCATCCGATAGACTTTCAGATACTGCGTCACCTCTGGTGACAACAGAAATAATCTTTCCTTTTCTTGCTTTTATCTCCTGAATATTGGATACAATTTTTTCATGATAAGCATCTTTCGTTGCTACGAAAACAACGGGTAAATTCTCATCCACCAAGGCAATAGGGCCATGTTTCATCTCTGCTGCTGGATAGCCTTCAGCGTGAATATAAGAGATTTCCTTTAGCTTTAGTGCTCCTTCCAAGGCAACTGGGAAGTTATATCCCCTACCAAGAAACAAAAAGTCCCTTGCATCTTTATATTTTTTTGCTATTTGCTGGATCTTTTCGATTTGTGTATCCAAAATCCATTGGACTTTCTCCGGAACCGTATGCAATTCTTCTGATAATTGTAGAAAACGTTCTTCAGAAATCGTTCCTTTTAATGCTGCTATTTTTAAGGCAATTAGATTTAAGACAGTAAGTTGTGCGGTAAATGCTTTGGTACTAGCTACGCCTATTTCGGGGCCCGCATGTGTATAAGCACCTGCATCTGAAAGACGGGCAATTGAAGATCCAACAACATTCACTACACCTAGAATAATGGCTCCCTGTTTTTTTGCATTCTCAAGGGCAACCAAGGTGTCTGCGGTCTCGCCACTTTGGGAAATAGCCAAAATAACATCTCCGGGGCGGATCACTGGGTTGCGATAACGGAATTCAGAAGCATATTCCACTTCCACATTGATACGGCATAATTCTTCAATGATATATTCAGCAATTAAACCAGCATGCCAGCTCGTCCCACAAGCAACGATAACAATCCGATTGGTATTGCTAATTTCATGTGCGTATTTCTCTATTCCACTGAGAATAATTTGCTTTGCCTGCAAATCCAAACGACCGCGCATCGAATCGTAGATCGTATCCGGTTGTTCAAAGATTTCCTTTAACATAAAGTGATCGTAACCACCTTTCTCTATAGCTGATAACTCTAGGTCTAACTTTTGGATATATGGGGTAATCCGCTCGTTGCCCAGGTTCTTTAGAATTAATTCGTCAGGAGTAATAATCGCCAGCTCGTAGTCATTGATATAAACTACCTCTTTGGTATAAGCTAACATGGGGGAAGCATCTGAACCCAGGAAGTGCTCATTTTTACCTATTCCAATTACTAACGGACTTCCCTTTCTTGCCGCAATAATCCGATCTGGGTGACCAGCTTCCAATACAAGGATTACGTAGGCACCTACAACCCTTTTCAAGGCAATGCGAATTGCCTCCTCCAAGGGACACTCATTCTGTAATTGAATTTCTTCGATAAAGTTAACGAGTACTTCTGTATCTGTATCACTTTTGAAATGGTAACCTTTATTAATTAATTCCGATTTTAGGGAAGCATAGTTCTCTATGATACCATTATGAATCATCGCGATGCGACCACTATTTGAATAATGCGGATGGGCATTCCTATCAGAAGGCTCACCATGGGTAGCCCATCGTGTATGTCCTATTCCTGTTGTTGATTGGAGATCTTGACCGTATACGAATTCTTCCAAATTAACCACTTTTCCGGTTTTTTTGTAAACATCAACATGTTCACCCTTGTGCAGCGCTACTCCTGCACTGTCGTAACCACGGTATTCTAATTTTTTTAATCCATCAATGACGATACCATACGCCTGACGGTAACCTGTGTATCCTACAATTCCACACATGCTTGTCTCAATTTTAAGTATATATATTTTTTGTTAATGCGGCCGCAATGTAATAAAAAAAAATTACGCAATCGATTGATTAACCTAAAATTAATACAAAAAAAAGGAGGCCAATGACTTAGCCTCCTTTTTTTTGTAAAATTGATTTATACTTAATGTTCAGCTACATCAATATGATCGTAGTCCTCCACCATTAATGCTTCATAGTCATTCTTTTTCTTTTTACCAAAACGGCGTTGCAGACTGTCGAAGATCGAATAGACAACGGGGACGACAACCAGCGTCAAGAATAAAGATGACAACAGACCACCAATGATTACAATTGCCAAGCCTCTATTCATATCGGCACCATCACCTGTCGCTATAGCTATTGGAATCATACCGAATACCATCGCAATTGTCGTCATCAAAATCGGACGAAGACGGGCATGGTTCGCGGCTACTAGAGCATCATGGGTATTATCCCCTGCCTCCTTACGGTGATTGGCAAAATCAACCAGCATAATCGCATTCTTGGCTACCAGACCTATCAACATAATGATACCCAAAATCGTAAATATATTCAATGTTTGATTTCCCAAAGCCAAAAACAATAATGCCCCGATAAATGACAAAGGAATAGAGAACAAGACAACGAATGGGGTGATAAAACTATCATATAAAGCAACCATTACCAAATATACTAGGATAATAGATGCCAATAAAGCAATTCCTAAAGTTCCAAAACCTTCAGTTTGGTTCTCCATGTTACCACCCCAGATAAATACGATTCCTGGTTTGCGCGGTAGTTTTTCAAACTGCGCCTGCCACTCCTGAGCTACTGTACCCATCGGTCTACCGATCGCCTGCCCTTGAATAGATACCGCTGGCGACTTGTCCCGGCGTTCCAACAAAGTGGGGCCTGAACCATAAGTGACGTTAGCAAATTGCTCCAATGAAATCGAAGCACCCTTATCATTAATAAACTTCAAATCACGGACATTATCAATGTTTGCACGACCACTTTCGGTATAACGGATATTAATATCATATTCGTTATCCCCTGCCCTATATTTATTATCGGTATTTCCCGAAAATGCAGTTTGCATAGTCATACCGACGGTCGAGACATTTAAGCCTAAGGATGTCATTTTATTACGGTCAATCTTCACATTGATCTCTGGGTTACCCGCTTCAGAGGTCAATTTTACTCCCGCAGCTCCCGGAATTTTGCGCAATTGGTCGGCAGCTTTCTCCGCAAATTCTTGCGCGTCTTCGACAGATGCACCAATAATGGTCAACTTCAACGGCGCTTGCTCTGCTCCCATAATACCAACGTTCACGGTTTTGACCTTAGCACCAATCAGTTTATTTTCCAATTCGCGTTTTAGGGTTGCAGAATACACCTGGGAATTTCCTTCAAAATTCTCCTTATCTAGAATAACATGGATTTCGGATTTATAACGAGATCCTGTAGTGGAAGCCATACCGTCCGAAGATTGTCCGACCGTAGTGATTATTTCTTTAACATCTGGCTTAGATTTAATATAAGCCTCCGCCTTTTGCGTCAATAAGTTTGTTTTTTCCAAGGAAGCGTCTTTATCGAGTTCCAATTGGATAAAAAATTCCTTACGGTCGATACCTGGGAAAAAATCCGAACCGATATAGCCCTTAACTACCAATGAAAATGAAGCAATCAAAAGTCCTATCGCTAGTCCTAGCGTAGCCAGTTTAGTCAATCGTGTTTTTAAAGACCATACCAATAATCCGGATACCCAATGCGTAAACGCAGTCAGGCCACTTTCAAATCCATGGATTATGCGTCCAAACAAAGATGTTTTGCTCAAGTGTTCAAGTTTTCCGAAACGCGAGTACAACCAAGGCACTACCGTAAATGACACAAGTAAAGATAACATGGTAGAGATAATCACGGTCACACAGAATTGTGCCAGGATATTTGCGACCAGTCCTGTAGACATTGCTATTGGAAGGAATACGACAACGATAACCAAAGTAATCGCTGTAACGGTAAATCCAATTTCGGAAGCGCCATCAAATGCCGCACGCACCTTGTTTTTACCCATCTCCATATGGCGGTGAATATTCTCAATAACGACGATCGCATCATCCACCAGGATACCAACCACAAGGGACAAACCTAACAGTGACATTAAGTTTAACGTATAGCCCATCAAAAGTAAGCCAATAAAGGTTGCAATCAACGACAGCGGAATCGCTACCATTGTAATTGCAGCATTTCGCAAACTCTGTAAGAAAAACAACATTATAAAACCTACTAAAGCAATCGCGATCATCAAATCATGGATGACGTTGTCGGCTGCATTCAAGGTAAAGTCAGAAGAGTCATTGGCCACCAAAATTTTAATATTTTGCGCTGCATAATCCTTCTCAACCCCACTAATTAACTTTCCATTTTTATCATGTACTGCGATGGTTTTTTTTACCGCTTCGGATACAGCTACTGCATTGGCATCAGATTGTTTAAAGACTTGCAACAAAATAGTATTCTGGCGGTCCAAACGAGCTACTTTTTCAATTTCTTTGATACCATCCTGAACGTCTGCAATATCACGTAAATAGATCTGAACCCCTGCCGGTGTTGTAATCGGCAAGTTGCGTAGCTCCTCAATTGAAGTTACCTTTCCGGCCAACCGGATTGTGGTCCTATTATCACGTGTGCTTACGTTACCTGTAGGAAAATCCAAATTAGATGCCGCTACAGTTTGTTGCACCTGTGAGATTGTCAATCCATAACCCTCGATCTTCTTTGGATCCACAGAAATTTGAATCTCACGTTCTTCCCCTCCAATCATGTCTACTTTAGCAACCCCATTAATACGTGCAAAAACAGGCTGGATTTTATTGTCCAGGAGGTCGTATAACTCTTTCTCGGACAAGTTTGAGGTAACAGCCAAACTCATGATCGCTACATCATCCAATGAGAACTTGGACAGGGAGGGTGTCTCCACGTCATCAGGCAAGTCGTTTATAACGGCATTGATCTTCCGCTGGGCATCAGTAAGCAGAAAGTTGACGTCAGCGCCATTGTTAAGGGTAATCATAACGATCGATACACCTTCAAGCGATGTCGATTCTACCTTTTTGATACTTTCTAAGGATGAAATAGCATCCTCGATTTTCTTGGTGACAGAACTCTCCACCTCAGCGGGGGATGCCCCTGGATAAACCGTCTGCACTGTGATGACGTTGATCTCAAATTTAGGGACTAACTCGTACCCTAATTGAGTATAGGAAAACAACCCGCCTAATGTGAGTATTATAAATAATACGATAATTATACTGGGACGTTTTATCGATATTTCGGTAATTTTCATTAGAATAATTTGTTTTTAATGGCAATGAAACCACGACTTCATTTGCTACTGTTTATCATTATTTAATAATTTCAACAGGGCTCTGATCAAACAGATTGATTTGACCCGAAACAATCACTTGATCGCCATTTTGCAAGCCATCCAATATTTCGATATAATCGCCAAAGTTTCTTCCGGATTTCACCTTGGTTTCAATTGCTTTACCATTTTTAAGAACGAATATTTTATTGTCGCTCACACTACCTACGAATGCATTACGCGGGACGATAAGCGAATTGCCAGCAACACCTTCTCCGAATATCGCTGTACCATACATACCCGCGCGCAATTGATTGGAAGAATTGTTAACTTCAATTTCTACTGGGAAATTTAGACTTCCGTCCGACTTGGGCGCAATAAATGTCACCTTACCTGTAAATTTTTGATCTGCATAAACACTTGCTGAGACATCCACAGATTGACCAATCCTTAAAGTCGCAACGTTTTTCTCATCCACATTCACACGTAATTTTAACGTGCCTACATTTACGATATCGAATGCTGCAGCTCCAATATTTAAATAAGTTCCGGGTTCTATTTTACGTGCATTGACCACGCCCGAAACAGATGTTTTGATGGTTACATCGCCTGCATTCAATTTTGAAGCCTTCAAATTATTTTTGGCATTTTCATATTGTAGTTTCACCTGATCCAATTGCTGTTTGGTAACACCACCTGTAGAATAAGCGCTTTCAAAACGATTTAAGTCGGCCTGGGCATTGGTAAAAGCTGCCTGAGCATTCGCTACATTTACATTTAGCTTATCCCCTTCAATGATCGCCAATGTTTGTCCGGCACTCACACGTGATCCTTCGTCAACCAATACCTTCACAACTCTACCAGCAGTTTCTGCAGAGACAGTAACTTCTTGCTTTGGCGCAAAGGTTCCATTTGCAGTATAACGCAAATCCATCGAAGTGACCTTTGCAGTATCAATGCGAACGGCAATAGACGCATTAGTTTTGGCAACTTCAGCGGTCTCAGCTTCATTCTTCTTTTTATTTTTATTTAACACAAAAAATATTCCTGCAAGACCAGCAGCAATAATAAGTAGGGTAATAATTCCGCGTTTCATATTGTATTAGTCAATTATTCGTTAATTAGTGATTTGAGATTACCATTCGCTTTAATTAGCTGAACTTCAGCTACTTTATAATCAAGCAAAGACGTATTTAAATTATTTTGCGCATCAGCATAAGCTTTCTCAGCGTCCAATAGATCTGTTAACGTCGCCAAACCGTTTTTGTAATTATTGTTTGTATCCTCCAATACGGACTTGGCCAAATCTACGTTTTTGCGATTCGACTCTATCGTTAAAAGGGTATTCTTGATTTGCACTTTGGAATTTTCCGCAGCCATACTTAGCGCCAGTTTTGTATCAGCGATATCGACCTGAAGTTTATCAATATCGATCTGTGCTTGGCGGACCTTGGATCTTGTCAAGAATCCATTAAAAATAGGTACGGATAAATTCAAGCCGATCCCGGAGAAGCTAGACCAATTTACACCTTCAGCTTTTGAAAACAAAGGAAATACTGGCCCTAGGCCTTGGCGACCATAATTAGCCGTCAGCGACAGTGTTGGATAGTATTTTGAAATCTCAGCTTTTTTATTGAGCTCCAATAAATCATTTTGCTTATTCAGTACCTGAATCTCTGTTCTATTGGAAACGTCAATCGGATTATAAACAGCATTTAAGGCAACTGTTTCGAAAGTTGAGCTTGGCATGACAATCTGCTCATCCATGGACATACCAATAACAAATTTAAGAGCATTTTCTTTAAGTTCAACGGCATTAATCAGCTGCTGTCTAGATGCTTTTAGATTTGTAACCGCTACATTTGTACGGTCCAGATCAATTTTCTTGGCTAATCCATTATTATATAGACCTTCAATCACGTCTCTTGTTTTAGTCGTGCTTTCTAAGTTATTATCAACTGTTTTTAATTGTAATTTGGATTGATAAACATCATAATAGCTATTGGCTACTTTTTCAATTAACTGTTCATCTGTCAACGTTTTATTAATTAGGTAAAATTCGCGTGTGGTTTTCGCTGCCTTTAATCCGGTAAATACTGTTTGATTAAACAATTGTTGATTTAAACTTATCGAATTTGTTGATTGCCATTTTTGCCCGAAAGCGGCCATTACCGTTGTTCCGGGTTGACCAACAAGCTCCCCAGGTAAAGCAACCTTTTGGATCATGGGGTTATACGTTATCCCACCAGTAAAATTGACCTGTGGCAATGCGCCCGATTTAACCTCGGCGATCTTATGCTCCGCATTCTGCACATCGAGTGTCGCTTTTTTTGCATCAGCTTTATTCGCTAAAGCAAATTTGATCGCATCACTTAGGCTTAACTGCTGCTGTGCATGACTTTGGAAAACCATCGCACCTAATAAAAGGCTGGCTAGTATTCTGATTGTTTTCATTCCTAATTTATTTGTCCTAATTTTATATCTACTTTTTATTTATACCATTAAAAAACAACTTCGTAGCAAGCTTCTGTTTCTTTAACACTTCATCAAAGCGGTCTTGATTTGGTATACCAGAAATAATATCAGAAATATTGCACATCAACGATAGGCTTTTCATCAATTCCACATAGATTTCCGCCGTTTCATACAGATGTTCTTCATTGAGTTCCCCATTTTCGGCACCCACTTTAAATATTTCATAAAGCGCCTTTACATCACGGTTATGTAAGCACTGAAAGAAATCCTGCATTGAAAGCCCCTTAATCCATTCTAGATTTTCGTTCATATGCAACATATAGTACTTACGCACAAAAGCATCCCGCATCTCTAAAATTTTCATGATCAGATCATAAGTTGCTCCTGCATGAGCAGCAACCAACTTTTCCTCCTCCGCTCTATACTCATCTGTCAAACGTATAAGAACATCCCGTATAAGCGCATTCTTCTCTGAGTAATAATAATATAAATTTGCTTTAGTGATTTTTATATCCTCGGCAATTTCATTCATTGTTGTCTTACTAAATCCATAATGCATAAAGCGTCTAATTGCGGCATCAATGATTTGGTCTTTTCTATCTTCCATTCTTCAAAAAACTCCTTTCTACTTTCTGACTTTTATCAGAAATTGTTCAAAAATATAAAAAGTAACTTCCTCTACAAAATATATTTCGAAATCCTTATTAATTTGATATTTAATTGACAACAAAAAAGGCAAACTTTTAAAGTTTGCCTTTTCCTTAATAACTCTGATTTTATTAAAACGCTACAGTGTTCTGAAAATGTTTAAGAAACTTTCGTTTATCCAACTTGTACAAGCGGGCAGCGCGATAAGCCACACCCGTTTGCACTTCGTCTAACTCCTTTAGAAAGCCATAATTCTGCATTTTCTTTCTAAAATTGCGCTTATCCAATGTTTTATTTAATATCCCTTCATAAACCAATTGCAATTGAGTGAGGGTAAATTTTTCGGGCAAAAGCTCAAAGGCGATCGGTTTATAGGCCAAACGCCGCTGTAATCTTTCCAGACATAAATCCAAAATCTGCTTATGATCAAAAGCCAATTCAGGTACATTTCTAACAGGGAACCATTTTGCCTGCTTCATGTAATTTGTAACAGGCTTTGTTTTCAATTTTGTATTATCAAGCTGAATCAAGGCATAATAAGCGACAGTCAGAATACGTCCTTTCGGGTGGCGTTTGAGACCCGCAAAAGAATGCAACTGATCCATAAATACATCCTTCAAGCCTGTATTTTCATACAAAATTCTTTTTACGGCATCTTCCATTTCTTCGTCATTATCCACGAAAAAGCCTGGCAATGCCCACCAATCCTTAAAAGGATATTCATTTCTTTCAGCCAAGAGAACCTTTAATTCTCCTTCATGAAAGCCTAATATGACACAGTCTACGGTAAAATTACTATACAAAACTTCTAAATTTATTTATGTGCAATATACTGAGCTAAATTTATCGGCTACTAATCATCGGGTTATCTGTAACAATTATACGCTTCCTAAACGTGATGCGCAAAAAAATAATGAAAAATTTATTCAAAGTGTAGAATATACACTATAAAAATCTTATATTCGTAA
>JAQZAZ010000301.1 GCA_029239355.1 Sphingobacterium sp. | reverse complement strand
CTGCTGGGTAAACCAGGTATCCATGAGCACATAAGAAGCGTCGATTCCGCTTTTTAACGCACGCTCAATCATGGCAGGAATTTGTTCAGGGGCCGTTTGAAGAGCTTCCAGTCGTCGTTTATAACCGGAAGAGCGTTTATCGATTTGCTTGTTGATCCCGTTAATCTGTGCCTTCTTTGAACTCAGCAGTGAGAAATCAATAGGCATAAAGGTAGCTCCGTCAGACCAGCCTAAGGTTAACATTCTGAATCCCTTATAGTACCGCATTTTCTGAGATGCATGATCAAAGCATCGGGCAAGCAGTTCGACCGTTTTACTCCGGTGGCGATCGAACGAGGAATCATCGACAATGAGTACTTTCGGACGATGATGATCTGTGAGTGTGCTGACCTTTTGAATGGTGCTCGTACTCAAAAAAAGGAGAAACCGACGCCAAGCAAACTGAGAATGATTCAAAAAACGATAAACCGCATCTTTTCCGGGATAATGGGATGCCTTCTTACTTTCCAAAAGGCGATACCAATTTTTCTGTTCAAAGATGAGGCAGAACACGAGTTGAAATAAATAGGCACACGTAAAACCAAATGCTTTTGTAATGCCTGCATGGCGTAAATGCTTGAGTATACCTAATTCATCAAAAGTTGTTTTTATTTCTTTTGGCAGTTGATTATTCAGACCCTTTTTCGCTATCGTATAGGGGACACCTCTTCTATTGGTAGTGTTTTCTAGTCAAATTCACTATACCAAATAGGAAGGTGTCTTTCTATGTTGTCAAGGAACCTAATGGATACGCCATAACATGCATTATATCAAGGACTTAATTCGATATTTACTCTGCGAAAGTTGAGTAAATAAGTTTAATCTTCCTAGTGCAACGTCAATAATTAGATCCAGTATTATTATGAAAAATTATTATATTGAACAAATACCATCTATTGTGTTTATAAACAAAGGGATCGTTACATCGGTAAAGGCAGTAAATAGGTTAGATGAAATAACACCTGCTTTAGCAATCTAACGAGAAATATAACAAATTTTTTTTGGGGGAGGTAGCTATGATTGTTAGTAAGTGTATAAAATTTGCTGCATCAGTCATTGGAATAATATTAGTTGGCTGTTTACCTGCACTTTTTAAAGGGATATCTATCAATATACCAGGATATCTAAGCCAAGTGGATATTATTTTGCATCAACTAGTACACATTAATGAAATCAAGTATCCATATAATGGCTCAGTTTATTATCTATTTCCTAGTATAGTAAATCCCTATTTTTATTCCATGATCATCCTTTTTGGTTCATTGATTTTTTCGTTTGTGATTGCATTGGCAGGGCTTCTAATTACCTATTATCTACCTGTAACCTTCAAAAGGATCGTTTTGTTCATAGCTTTTATTGGTGAGTCACTACCGGATGTTTCAATTATTGTGCTATTTCAATTTATTGTTATTGGACTTCTTCAAGAAACTGGTATTTTAGTTATGAATGTCGTTCAGGGTTTTACTTCCAGAATTTATTTGATGCCAATTCTCTGCTTGTCTGTTCTTCCTGCTTGCTTTTTTTTCAGAATGATGGTTATTTTGAGCAGTGAACAAGAGAAAATGGACTATGTCGAATTTGCTAAAAGCAAAGGTCTTATGTCAGGCCAAATCTTTTTTAAACATATTCTTCGGAACATAATGCCTTCATTAGTTTCTTATTCCAAGTCGATTATATTGATGTTACTTTCTAACCTTGTATTAACAGAATATATGTTTGGTATGGATGGTTTATCAATGTTTATTTACAGTCATCCTATCCCTATTATTTTTACAGTTAGTTTATTGTTTGTTTTTATTGTTTTTTCTATTTTTTATTCTATTTTAGCGTGGATAATCAAAAAATTAACTGGAAAAAAAGTGGTGATTTAATTGATTAAAAGATTATTCAAAAACCCTCTTTTTCTTATAGGCTTTATATTCACTTCTGTTTTATTCACATCTAGTGTTCTTTATCAGTTAATAGGTCATGATAAGATACCAGAAAAAATATTTTATTCAAGAGAGGGCCGTATAATAGGGACTGCTCCTTTGTCTCCGGCACAAGCACCGCCGCTAGGTACGGATAAAAGGGGGCATAATCTCGCGGCAATGCTCTTAATTGGAGCGAAATATACATTAGGGATAACGGTAGTTGTAACGGTTACTCGAATGCTTTTTTCATTTCTGTTTGGATGGCTCTATGGAATGTATCTAACACGCTATCAAAAAACCTTGACCAGATTTTTTGATGGAGTAAATTTTGTACCGATGACACTCCTCGCATATGTCATCCTCTTCCCTATATTAGAGGGGAATGGTTTCTATGGAACATTTAAGTACTCAATCGTTGAACGACAGATAATTGAGATTATTATTTTAGTAATGATTGGGATTCCAACCATTTCAATAGAGGTTGGAAATAAAATCTGTGAAATTAAAGAACATGAATTTATTAACAGCGCAAAAGTTCTGGGAGCGAATCGTGTACAGATATTCTGGAGAGAAATTCTTCCCCATCTAGCGCCTCATCTCAGTATTGTTTCGATCCAACAAGCAATACAAGTATTGCTACTGCTTGTCCATCTTGGTGTTCTCAATCTTTTCTTTGGTGGGACACAAGTATTTATGCAACTTAACGGAGAAAGAGAATACGAGTCTGTATCCAATGAATGGTCCGGTCTATTAGGTTTGTACCACGATCAGTATATGACAAATCCATGGTTGTTTATAGCTCCTGTCGCAGCTTTTACTGTTACCATTGTTTTCTGTAACTTTATTTTGGAAGGAACAAAAAAAGCTGTAAAAGTAAAAGAATGTATCACGGATTCAAAATTTCCTGATAGGGCTGTGCAAAATGTTGAACCTGATCAAAAGGATTTTAGTTTCTTGAAATAATTGACGAAATAAGAAGAAAATTATATACATATATAATTTTGAAAATTATTTTCAGAAGTACTATTATATATTTAATTTAATAGAGGTGAATTTGATGGCTACTTTGTTTTCCAAATTACTTGGCGTTAAAAAAGAAGCAATTCAACCAAAAGCATTAGTCGTTTGTGGCACTAGCGCGAATTGTGGAACACCCTATGGGGCTGCAACTTTCCACGTGATCAATGGGAAATCATATTTTTATTCTTGTGGATGTTGATTAGAGAAAAGTGCACAAAAAAGAGAGTTAGAACGAAAATATTCTGACTCTCTTTTTGCATTGATCACCGTTAACCAAATGTTTCGTAACCCCATGCTTTTTATCACTGAATGACAAGAATGTACCAGATCCGGTCGCACAAATTGGGCGAAGAAAAGTCAAAAAGAAAACAACGACTTTAGGATTTGTCAAATTGGTGAGAAATTCTTGAAAATATCCGGCTTTTTTTGAGAGTGAGAGATACTTTTTAGAAAACACGGGCTGTCCATTCAACTGAACTGTTGCTGATGTTGCATGTGATCATGCTTAA
>JAQZAZ010000087.1 GCA_029239355.1 Sphingobacterium sp. | reverse complement strand
ATAAGTATTTGTTGCAACAATAAACATCATCCAAATGATCACACAAATTACAGAAGGCGTAAAAATCTCGGTTGAAACCATCTATCAATCGGAGTATTCCAATCCCGACCGTGAACATTTTATGTTTGCTTATCACATTAGCATAGAAAATTTGAGCGATTACACCGTACAACTGATCAGTCGTTACTGGAAAATTTTCGATGCAAAAGGCGACTATAGGGAGGTATCAGGCGAAGGAGTTGTGGGGGAGCAGCCTGTAATTGAACCCGGCCAGATACATCAATACACTTCGGGATGTAATCTCAACAGCGAATTTGGTTTTATGGAAGGACATTACAACATGATCCGTTCTTTGGATAATAGTGATTTTCAGGTTGAAATACCACGCTTCAATCTGATCGCGGATTATGCATTGAATTAAATTTATCAAGGTAATATCATTATTGCCGATTTATCACACAACGACGCTTTTTTCGCATCGAATAAGAAACTATTTCTTTATTTTTGCGTGCATTCTAAATCAACTTGTTACTGAGATTATGCTGAACAGGATCATTTATTCCTCAGCCTCTGGTTGAACATAGCATAGAAAGCCACCCAACAGATTTAATTAGTCAGCAATCAAAACAGATTATTGATTCAATATATATATAATTGAAAATCAAAAACAGAAATACAACTATTTGATTTTCAAAGCGTTAAAAAAACATCAAGGGTATTGGATTCTTGAAGGGAATTTTATTGTATTAAATGACTAAAATTAATTTTTGGGTGATATAACGTGAGTATTTTAGCTACAGAACAAGTAAGCCATTCCTTCCACGATAGGTGGCTTTTTAGAGATTTACACTTCGGACTCCAAAAAGGAGAGCGGGTGGCTTTGGTCGGAATAAATGGTACAGGCAAATCAACATTGCTTTCTATTTTAGCAGACCGTACCTTGCCAACATCAGGAAAAGTTGTCAAGGAAAAAGGAATCAAAATAGGTTTTCTCCAACAAGATCCTGATTTTACAGGATTAAAATCAATCAATGATTTTATATATAGTGCTGACAACGACCAGCAGCGTCTAATCAGGGAATATGAAGAACTTCTTGAGAGAAGTGATATCGATCAAAAAAAATTAGAAGACCTTACTGAAAAAATAAGTTCACTGAATGCCTGGGAATATGAGCATAATATAAAGACGATTTTAAATCGCCTAAATATTATGGACTTTCAACAGGATATAAAAAGTCTCTCTGGGGGCCAACGCAAAAGACTAGCACTTGCCAAGCTTTTGATAGATGAACCCGATGTATATATCCTCGATGAACCAACCAATCACCTGGATATAGAGACCATTGAATGGTTAGAGAAGCTGCTTACCACCGGGAATAAAACGGTACTTTTGGTCACACACGACCGCTATTTTCTTGATAATATCTGTACAGAAATCCGGGAACTGGATAGGGGTAATCTATACATTTATAAAGGTAATTATTCTTATTTTTTAGAGAAGAAGTCGGATCGCGAGACCATAGATGCAGTCATGGTCGAAAAGAGCAGAAATCTACTTCGTAAAGAATTGGAATGGATGCGGCGCCAGCCTCAGGCTCGGGGTACTAAATCAAAATCCCGTATCGAAGCATTTTATGATCTGGAGGAAAAATCAAAATCAATAAAGGGAAACGACGCTGTTCAACTTAGTGTAAAAGTAAGTAGGCAGGGATCTAAAATTCTCGAATTGGAACAGGTATCCAAACATTATGGACCAAAAGAAATCGTTACGAATTTTTCTTACACATTCAAAAAAGGAGACCGCATAGGCCTGGCGGGAAAAAATGGAACGGGTAAATCAACCTTTCTAAATCTTATCACAAAAGAAGAAACGCCAGATGCTGGAACCATAGCAGTAGGAGAGACCACCGTATATGGATACTATAAACAAGGGGGGCTCGAAGTAAACGAGAATGATCGCGTACTTGACGTTGTAAAAAATATTGCGGACTATATTGAGATGGCAAATGGAGAAGTGATTACAGCATCTCAATTACTCACACACTTTTTGTTTCCTCCAGAGAAGCAATTTGGTTTTGTCAATAAACTTAGCGGCGGGGAGAAAAAACGTCTCCAACTAATGCGGGTATTAATGAAGAATCCAAATTTTCTTATACTGGATGAGCCGTCTAATGACTTAGACATCGATACCCTAAATGTACTCGAGGAGTTTCTTGATAACTATAGAGGTGTATTGATATTAGTATCCCACGACAGGTATCTATTGGATAAATTGACAGACCAACTTTTCATATTTGAAGGGACAGGTAAGATCCGGATCTATAATGGTAACTATGCTGACTTTAAAATAGAACAAGACGAATTTCAAAAATTAGAAAAGGAAAAGCTAAAAAAGAATATTCAGGAAACAGTAAAGCCTCAGGTAAAAGAAGAAAAGAAAAAGCTTTCTTACAAAGAGCAGCTTGAATATAGTATACTCGAAACTGAAATAGAAAATCTCGAAATACAACTAAAAGCAAAGAGTAAAGAATTAAATCAATTAACAGATCACATCAAGCTTTTAGCAGTGGCAGAAGAGATAAAAGCTTTGCAAGAACAAATAGACAAAAAATCTGAGCGATGGTTACACCTTTCCGATTTAATGTAATTTTTTTATTTGCGTTTCACGTGGAACGTAAATAAAAGAGTAAATTTGTAAACAAATAAAATACCGCGTTTCACGTGGAACAACACTAGGAAAATGTTTAAAAAATATAATGTAATTGTAGTAGGCGCTGGACATGCCGGATGTGAAGCGGCTGCCGCAGCAGCCAATCTTGGCTCGTCAACTTTGCTTATTACAATGAATATGGGTGTAATAGCTCAGATGAGTTGCAACCCCGCTATAGGTGGTGTAGCCAAAGGACAAATCGTAAGAGAGATAGATGCTATGGGTGGATATACCGGGATCATTGCAGATAAATCAACGATTCAATTCCGCATGCTTAATCTGTCAAAAGGTCCGGCGATGTGGAGTCCACGTACACAAAATGATCGGATGCGATTTGCGGAAGAGTGGAGATTACAACTAGAATCTTTACCTAACCTGGACATGTGGCAAGACACCGTAAAAGAGGTAATCGTCAAAAACGGAAGAGCATGCGGAGTAATCACTTCTATGGGAATAGAAATTGAATCGGATGCAGTTGTCCTAACAAATGGAACATTCTTAAACGGTGTGATCCATATCGGTGATAAAAAATTTGGGGGCGGTCGGACAGGGGAGAAGGCTGCTACAGGATTAACCGAACAACTCGTTTCACTGGGCTTCGAATCAGGTAGAATGAAAACCGGTACCCCACCAAGAATTGATGGCCGTAGTCTAAACTATGGTCTCATGGAAGAACAATGGGGTGATGAAAAGAAAGGACGATTCTCTTATACAGATGTAGAGATGCCGACAGAACAACGCTGTTGCTGGATTACATATACCAACGATAAGGTACATGAAATGCTTCGTACAGGGTTCGAAAAATCGCCTATGTTTACTGGACGAATTAAGGGATTAGGTCCTCGTTATTGTCCCTCGATAGAGGACAAGATCAATCGCTTTGCGGAACGTGAGCGACACCAGATTTTTGTGGAACCGGAGGGATTCAAAACAGTGGAAATTTATGTAAATGGTTTCTCAACTTCACTTCCTGAAGACGTACAGCTAAAAGCACTGCAGCTCATTCCGGGTTTTGAAAATGCAAAGATGTACCGTCCGGGATATGCAATAGAATATGACTACTTTCCACCAATGCAACTCGACCTAACATTGGAAACTCAATTGGTAAAACATCTTTTCTTCGCCGGACAGATCAATGGAACTACAGGGTATGAAGAAGCAGCAGCGCAAGGTTTCCTTGCTGGTATAAACGCTCACCAACGTATCAATGATGACAAAGAACTTATTCTAAAAAGATCCGAATCTTATATTGGTGTATTAGTAGATGACCTTGTCACAAAAGGAACAGAGGAACCGTACCGCATGTTTACTTCGAGAGCAGAGCACCGTTTACTGCTGCGTCAGGATAACGCCGATATCCGTCTTACACCACTAGCCTATAAACTAGGATTAGTTGGGGAGGAAAGACTAAAAAAAGTACAGGATAAAATAGAAAACTCGAATAACATCATTGAATACCTCAAGCAGAATTCAACAGATCTCGAGAAGATGAATACTGTAATGGCCGAAGTGGGTTCAAGTGCACTTCCACAAAAAACACGTTTAAGTAACGTATTGGCACGACCACAAGTTAATATACAGGACATCGTCAAAGGAGACGAAGGCTTTGCACAATACGTTTCCCAATTTGACAAAGAAACCATAGAGCAAGCAGAAATAAATATCAAATACGAAAGCTACTTCGAAAAGGAAACCGAAATCGTCAATCGAATGAAGAAGATGGAAGATAGAGAAATTAATCCTGATTTCGATTATAGTTTGTTAACTTCACTGTCCATAGAAGCCAGACAGAAATTGGCGAAGGTAAAACCCAGAACATTAGGGCAGGCTTCTCGAATTTCGGGCGTATCACCATCAGATATCAGCGTTTTGATGGTACATATGAGTTAATTAATTGATTATCAGATTATTATAAATAAAAATAAACAAGCTTAAAATAAGCGATTTAAGACAATATTCTATTTTTTATGACAACTTCTTTAAAAAGTAAGAAAAGTAGTTCAGAGAGGCTAAAAAGTAGCTTAAAAACGAGATTACTTATTTTAAGCATGTTTATAATGCTCATTGGCTTGTCAATACAATGTGCGAGCATACAACAGCCAACAGGAGGGCCCAAAGATTCTATTCCACCAAAAATTCTACAGGAAAGTCCTACGAACTTTTCGAAGAATTTTACGGATAAAAAGGTAGTCATCACATTTGATGAGTATGTCAAGTTGGCCAATCAACAAAAGGAATTCAGTATCACACCTGATATGGGAAGTAATCCCCAGTTCAAAATAAAGAAAAAAAATCTGGAAATCACTTTACCTGATTCGTTGGAAAAAAATACAACCTATAGCATTTATTTTGGTAAAGGTCTTGTAGACTATAATGCAGGAAATGCATTGGTAAATTATGCTTATGTATTTGCAACAGGTGATAAAATTGACTCACTCAGTATATCGGGTAATGTAAAGAGCGCAATGACAAAAGAGGCCTTGAAAGAGGTTAAAGTTCTTCTAATTCCCATAAGTCAAGATTCAATTTTCGGAAAAAAGAAAGCCAATATTTTTACAACAACAGATACCGCCGGAAATTATAAACTAAATAATCTCCGTGAAGGGACATATCGCATATACGCACTGCAGGAAAAGAACAATGATAGAATCTATAATGCGCCCGATGAAGAAATAGGTTTTCTAAAAGATTCCATCGTATTGGAACGAGACCTTACCAACATCAATCTCGAAGTATTTAAAGCAATTCCAAAAAAATTCCGCACCCAGGAAAAGAAGTTTGAAAAAAATGGTAGTGTACTGCTCATTTTCAATAGAAGAGTTGATAATCCCAAACTAAATATACTGAACGATGAAGTCAATAACAAAGATAAGATTGTACGATTCTCAAAGACTTCGGATTCGGCTACATTGTTTCTGCCAAATTTAAAAATAGACTCTTTAAAACTTGTTCTGACAGAGGATGAGAAACCTTTGGATACCATTCTTGTAAGAAAAGGAAACGTAAAAATTGAACAAGTTATTGATCCCCAGTTTACCCCCAATAATGGAAAGGTGGACAGAATCAATCACCTTCAGGTATCCGCTTTTACACCGATAAAAAATATAGATAAAGCCAAACTAAAATTCAAAGAGGATTCTCTTTTCAGAACAAATTATCAATTGGCGGTCGATACAAATGACTCCAATATCTACCATATCCGCTATAACTGGAGAAAGGATAAAAAATATCAAATAGAATTTACCGAAGGCGCTATAACCGGCTATTTCGGAGAGCAAAATAAAGAGAAAAAATTTGATCTTACTTATGACGATAGTGAGAACTATGGGGATCTAACATTTGATTTTATGGATCTTGATAGCAATACAACCTACTTGGTCGAACTGATCAATGAGAAAAAAGATAAGATATATAGAATAGATAAGATCAATAGTGTTAATCCATCAGTAGCTTACAAACAGTTTCCAGGAGGTAAATATACCATACGTGTCATTCGGGATGATAACGACAACGGAATATGGGATACCGGAAATGTTGAAAAGAAGACTTTCCCAGAACCTGTTGTCTACTTAAATAAGGTTTTCACTATACGCGCAAACTGGGAACAAAAAGATAGCTTTTCATTAAGTGGTCTCAAAAAAGAATAACGTTGAGGCTTTTAAAAAATATTACAAAAAAATCCAGTGCTAATACGTTTAAGCTAAAACCACGAACTATATAATACATAGTTATGGGGCAACTGCTTCAAAAGCGCTTTCTGTTCATCAGTTAGCGCTTTTATCTTTTTGGCTGGAACGCCAGCATACAAAAATCCCGACTCACAACGGGTATTCTCCAAAACAACAGCACCGGCCGCAATAATTACGTTGGATTCTACCACCGCATTATCCATGACTATAGCACCCATTCCGATCAACACATAGTCCTCCACTATACATCCATGTACCATTGCCTGATGACCAATGTTAACATAATTGCCAATCGTCGTTCCACATTTTTTATACGTACAGTGAATAACAGCGCCATCCTGGATATTTGTATAATGCCCGATACGGATATAATTAACGTCGCCACGTATTACTGCGTTGAACCATACCGAACAATGGTGGCCAATATCCACATCGCCCACAATAGTCGAATTTGGCGCCAGAAAGCATTCTTCCGCAATCCTTGGAGACATATCCAGAACAGGTAAAATAAGTGCCATATCTACTAAAATATCGTGTCTTGTAATACAGCTGAATGCTGAGGATAATCAGTCGTATAATGCAGCCCTCTACTCTCCTTCCGCAACATAGCTGACTTGGTCACAATGTAGGCTACCTGTATCACATTACGCAGCTCACAAAGCTTTACAGAAAGTCTTGTATTACGATAAAAATCTTCCGTTTCCTCATATAATAAGTGTAACCTCTTTAAGGCCCTTTCCAACCTAAAATCCGATCGAACAATCCCAACATAATCACTCATGATTTTCTGGCACTCCCGCAAATTATGGCTAACTAAAATATCCTCGTTGGAAAGTGAAGTCTTGGAATCATCCCACTCGGGAACATCAGCAACATAATGTATCGATTCAATAGATTTTGTGGCATCTAAAAAAATGCGATGGGCATATACAAGGGCTTCAAGCAGAGAATTCGAAGCTAAGCGATTTGCTCCATGTAATCCTGTTGACGAACACTCCCCGCAAGCGTAAAGATTACGTAAACTACTCCTACCGAAATCATCCACATAAATTCCTCCACATAAGTAATGCGCTGCCGGAGTAACTGGTATAAAGTCGGTAGCCATGTCCAATCCTATTGAAAGGCACTTTTCGTAAATATTCGGAAAATGTTTAATGATATCGCTCTTATCTCTATGCGTAATATCCAAATAAACATAGTCTATCCCTGACTTTTTCATTTCAGCATCAATAGCGCGCGCAACAATATCCCTGGGAGCCAACGAAGCACGTTCGTCATATTCTTCCATAAAAGACTCACCATTTACCCGTCTAAGGATCCCTCCAAAACCACGAACAGCTTCAGAAACCAAAAAAGCAGGTGAATCCTTAGGATTATATAAAGAAGTAGGATGAAATTGCATAAATTCCATATTACGCACCTTACCTTTAGCGCGGTAAACCATCGCTATACCATCGCCAGTAGCAATAGTGGGATTGGTCGTACTTGAATATACATGCCCAGCACCACCAGAAGCCATGACAGTTACCTTACTTAAAATTTTGTCCACGAGATGGGATGAAGTGTTAAAAGCATAAATCCCATAACAAGTAATATCCTCTTTATTCTTATCCACATACTCACCCATATGATGTTGGGTAATCAGATCAATCGCAAAATAATGCGTTACAATTTCAATATTCGGATCATTGTGTGCTTGCACCAACAGTGCTCTTTCTATCTCATATCCTGTTATATCTTTATAATGAAGGATGCGATGGGCAGAATGCCCGCCTTCCTTAGCCAGATCATATACACCAGATTCTTCCTTGTCAAATGAAGTTCCATAGGAAATAAGTTCGGCAATGCGATCCGGCGCCTCCCTAACTACGTTTTCCACAATTTCCACATCACATAATCCGTCCCCAGCTATCTGAGTATCAACGATATGCTTTTCAAAGCTATCAGACTTATCCACAACGGCAGCCACCCCTCCCTGTGCATATTTCGTATTAGACTCATCCTCATTGGACTTAGTGACTATCAACACTTTACCAAATTCTGAAGCTTTCAGCGCGAAGCTTAATCCCGCAATACCAGATCCAATGACCAAAAAATCTACTTTTCTATCTGCCATATATTTTAAATTCTCAAACTATCTCCAAAAGCGATGGTTCAAATTAACGAAAAATGTGGAAAACGTGTAAATAAAAGGTTAAATAAAAATGAAAAGTATTTAACATTCCACAAATCCCCTATTCTCGGTACTATTTTCAATTATTTTTCCGCACGAAAATCGATAGATTTCCACATTTTATCGACACTAACTAATCAACAAAAAAATATGGAAAATAAAAAACAACAAAAATTAGATTTTTAAAAATCAGCCCTTTAACGCAAAATATCTGTTGAAAAATTGTTGAAAACTCTGTAAAAACCGTAAATCAAAATAGATTCGAATCAATTTATACTACTTTTCCACAGCATAATAAACAATAAGAGAATTTCTATTTTAAAATATTAGTATTTATTGAAAAAAAAGATTGTGGAATACGTTCGAAAATCTTTGTTTAGTTTTGTCAATATCGAATCAAACCTATTTAGAGTTTAATATTTACTAGGGCACCAACTCCCCTTTTTAAATATCGAATTCTAAACGGGTTTATTTGCGAGCAAAAAATTCTGAAAGTATTTTTGACCTTTTTAGAATTGAATATTTTTTTTAAAACTTTTTAAACAACTTTTTATGGATTTATAAAAGGGTTTGTATTGGGAATATTATGTCTTTTAGTCCAGAAATCGGCTTTTTAACCTAATAGACTAAATTATTTAGGCTCTTGTACTTTTATTTCAATTTTATGAAAGTCTGAAAGTGTTTGAAATTTTTAAAATGGAAAAAATCTAGGATTTGGACGCTTTAGGATTTGATATTTAGGATATTTCGAAAAAAAAATTGAAATATTCTATTCAAAAAGCGTTTTTAGCGATTTTTTATGGAATATTTCAATTGGAATTTTGCCGATATCCAGTTTTTGTTCCTCTAAAGCCATTTAGATTTACATATTGGATTTTTTACAAAATTTTTAAGATTTTACAGTATTTTAAGAGACTTTGGGACAATCGGAATCAAATTTTGCAAAAGAATTTTCAAAATATTGATTTATCAGCAGAAAATTTGACAGATGGGTCGGAGATCAGTTTATAGCCGATTTCTTTGCGATATTTTAATTTTTGTGTGATTTGTCGGTAATTATGCGATTTCTAGAGGGTTTGTCATAAATTTTAACATAAATAAACTCAATTAGAATTGAATATTTTTTAGGTAAACCCTGTTTTAATTATTTATTGGATTTTGAGAAACTTGGTAATATGTCTACCGATATATCTTTGAATCCTCTTTAGCTAATAACAAAATGGATCAAATTTTGGGAAACTATTAATAAAAAATTATTGTGGAATGAACATTCTTACTATATTTGCGACCCGGTATCGATTGGGAATTTTAAAAAAATATAATTTAGGTCTTTTAGATTGCGATAATTACCATTATCGGATATGATAAATTTTTTAGACGAATCTCAGAAACCTTATTTCGAAAATAAAGTTCTTGTGATTATAATGAATTTTTATTTTAGATGTTATATCGGATTTATTGGATTCTGAAGCCCTATTCTGCTATTAAAATAGATTTTTGCAATTTTGAATGTGACATTTTATATATTTTAATTATAGTAATTTTATTAATTTTGTAAATTAATAAAATTTACTTTAAAATAGTATGATTTTATAAAAATATAGTGTATAGCTGGTATTTACATTAGTTGATATTTTTTTAAGTAACTAGTTCAAAATCTATTGGAACTCGATAATAATATTTTTAAAGCTTTTCATACAAACTGTTTTAGATTTTCATAAAATATTTTTTACCTAAAAAAGGAGCAAATATCACATTCTATAGGCGTTAAGCTTACCTGTTTTGATGTAATAGATAGAATAAACCCCGCTAGCTTGTGCTGTAATTATTCTTTTTCGGTCTTTATGTGGTAATCGCATGCTAAAAGACTTTAAAATACGAAAATACTGATTAAACTATTGAACTAATCTCGCTGCATAGAACTGTTCGCGAAACTGTGTTAGCCAACATAGCTGTTCGCCTGGCTATGACGAACAATTCCGCTTTTATATGTTAAACTATATTATATGCTGTTTTTCAATTTGAGGCCTCTGAGAATCAATTGTACGATATGACGCTATAATACATTGAAAATATCCGATTCTCATAGGCTTTAATCGAGATTTGATAATCGAAAAAATACACCTAATGCATCTCCCTTCAATTTATAGACTCAAACAGTAAGTATTATCGAAATAAAGTCTTCTACGTTTTCTTAAAAGTTGGCTATTGGGCTACGGTACGTAAATATTCCATTCTAAACGAGTTTAGAATGGAAGCAGCCACGCTCCCTTGCAATCTCTTCCTTTTGTCATTAGATATGTTATAGTGATTGTGCTGCCGGTTGGAAACGGGCGCCGCAACTTTCTGTATTAAACCCTTTGAGCTTTTCATATATTTTTTCTTTCTTTTTCTCTTTGCAAATTTTAAATTCTCGCGGGCACAAAATCCTAGTTGAATGTGAAATGTTAATAAATAAAGCTTCCGTTTGTGCTATATTTTTGCTTGTTTTGTATTATGCCTAAGAACGTTCAATAGGTGGAAAATAGAGAGAAAGTCATTTTCTACGTTAGAAAGATTTCGGCGCAAACCCGCTGAGCTTTTGATATAAGGTATATTCTCAGGCAGCTTTCTGAATATTCGACTCAAAAAAGGTTTAAATTGTGTTGGATTTCTATTTGTTTATTTTAATGATAATAATTTAATTTTAAATTTACATTATCTTCTCATTAGAGCTCAGCTACATATTTGATTAATTTGCTTTTTATTGACTTTTATATATGTAACAATGCGTATTTTTGTTGTTCATAAACTGTTGAAAGTACCCGCATGGAAATTGTAAATTATGAGCTTCAGGCAAAAGGATATAATGATGCTCCGATTGACCCCTCATTGGATTTGGTAGTTGAAATCCAACGATTAAAGAAAGAAAAGAATGCTGTAATTTTGGCACATTATTATCAGGAATCTGAAATTCAAGATATTGCAGACTATATTGGAGATAGTTTAGGCTTGTCCCAGGAAGCTGCAAAGACAGATGCCGATTTAATTGTTTTTGCCGGAGTACATTTTATGGCGGAGACAGCGAAGATACTTTCGCCAACAAAGAAGGTCATCTTGCCGGATGCTAAAGCTGGATGTTCGCTGTCCGATTCATGTCCGCCACATTTGTTTGCCAAGTTTAAAGAGCAATATCCAGATCACTTGGTGATCACCTACGTGAATTGTACTGCTGAATTAAAAGCGCTCTCAGATATCGTGTGTACATCAAGCAATGCAGTGCAGATTGTGGAGAGTCTTCCAATAGATCAGAAGATCATATTTGGACCCGATCGTAACCTGGGTGCCTATGTAAAGAAAAAAACCGGGCGTGATCTAGTGTTATGGAATGGTGCTTGTATGGTTCATGAAATTTTTTCTCAAGATAAAATAGATCGCCTAAAGAGCGAATATCCTGAAGCTAAGTTTATTGCGCACCCTGAATGTGAAGATCATATTTTGGCTAAAGCGGATTATGTGGGTTCCACATCGGGGATGCTTAAGTTTACGCAAACAGATAATGCACAGGTTTATATTGTAGCTACAGAATCTGGAATTCTTTATCAGATGCAGAAAGCAAGTCCTGGGAAGACTTTTATTCCTGCACCACCGAACAATGCCTGTGCATGTAATGATTGCCCCCACATGAAGCTTAATACGCTTGAGAAGCTTTATAATTGTTTGAAATATGAATCGCCTGAAATTTTACTTCCTGAGGATGTCATACTTCGTGCACAACGTCCTATTGAGCGGATGTTGGAGATATCAGCAAGTTTGGGATTGTAATAATTTGTATAATTTTTGATGATAATCGATATGATAACACATTGGTTTTCATATCGATTATTGTTTTTATAATGCTATTTACCGGGCTAAACCATAGCGGTTATGAGATACTTGTTTGGCCATTATATGATAGTTTAAAATTTTAAATTTTTTAACATGTTTGATTTTGATAATACTGAACGCACCAATTTGGAGGAAATGGGTGAGTTTGGTTTAATTGACTATATCAGTAAAGCAGTGGAGCTGACCGAAAAATCTACCATTAAAGGAATTGGTGATGATGCAGCAGTATTGGATTTTGAAGGAAAGAAGACTTTGATCTCTACTGATTTGCTTTTGGAAGGTATTCATTTTGATCTGCGATATGTCCCTTTAAAGCATTTGGGATATAAGGCAGTCCAGGTTAATTTGAGCGATATCTATGCGATGAACGGAATAGCTTCCCAGATTACATTTTCTATAGGCTTGTCTTCCAAATTTCCACTGGAAGCCGTAGAAGAGATCTATCAAGGAGCTTTGATTGCCTGCAAGAAGTATAATGTTGATTTGGTTGGCGGGGATACTTCGGCTTCAGCACAGGGGCTCGTTATCTCTGTGACAAGTATAGGTTATGCCGATGCAGATAAGATTGTTTACCGTAGCGGAGCAAAGGAAGGTGACTTATTATGTGTATCTGGAGATTTAGGAGCAGCATATATGGGATTGCAGCTATTGGAAAGGGAAAAAGATATCTATTTGGAGAATCCTAATGTACAGCCAGATCTGGAGGGTAAAGACTATATTGTCGAACGTCAGTTAAAACCAGAAGCGCGCAAAGATATTGTTGAGTTATTTGCAAAATTAGATCTTATACCTACCGCAATGATGGATATTTCGGATGGGCTGGCATCGGAAATACTTCATATTTGCCGGCAGTCAGATAAAGGCTGTAGATTGTATGAGGAAAAAGTTCCGTTGGATCAAATGACATACGATACCGGACGTGAATTTGGTATTGACCCGACAGTAGCAGCACTTAATGGTGGAGAGGATTATGAGCTGTTGTTTACAATAGCACAGTCGGATCATGATAAGATTAAGAATTTACCTGATATCAGTATTATTGGTTATATGACGCCGGCTTCAGAAGGCTGTGAAATGATTTCCAAATCTGGAAATCTTTATCCAATAATGGCGCAAGGCTGGAATGCCTTCAAAAAAAAGGATTAAATCAAGGATTTTTAAAAGGACAGCAAAGCCTTCATTGATTGGGCATTTTGGGATTTAATATCAAAATGTTTAGGAAAAAACAAAAGCGGTTGTCCAACTTTAGTTGGACAGCCTTTTTTATTGTTCCAGTTCTTCTTCGAGTATCAGATCCTCCTGTTTCGGATCCCGCTCCTCGACATTGAAATTGTTGTATCCTAATCCCACTTCAATCTGTAGGAGACGCTGCTGGAGCATTTCTAAAATAGCCAGAAAATTATAGACAAATTGAACCTTGTTTTCAGAATTCTTTAATAGTTCCTGAAAATCTAATTTCTTATTGATTTCAATAAGCTCCGCTATTGCTTTTTTCTGTTGTTCAATCGTATAGGGATACTTTACAACAGTATGTGTTACTTCTGGTGGTCTATTGCGAAATTGATACATCATTTGCTCATAGATCATCATCAGACCATATAGATCAAAGCTATCCAGGTTTTCACCTGTAGCATCCAATTGAAGTCGTTGGCGTATATCATAATGGATGTTGCCTCTACTGTACAATTGGAGACGGTTTTCTTCCATTAACCTTAAACCTTCGCAGACCTCTTTAAATTGTTTATAGAGAATAAGTTTCTGAACGAGATCTTCTCTTAGATCGATTTCGTTTTCATTTTCATCCAGATCTGGTCTCGGAAGCAGCATCTTTGCTTTTATACGCATCAATGTAGAGGCTACAAAAATAAATTCGCTGGCCATCTCCATATTGAGCGCCTGCATCTGACTTACATAAGACAAAAAATCATCTGTAATTTTCGAAATGGGGATATCATGAATGTTCAGTTCATCCCGCTCGATAAAAAATAGTAATAAATCAAAAGGTCCCTCAAATTGAGGAAGCTTGATTTCGTAACCTTCTTCTACTTGCATATCTTATACAAATTTACATAATAAAATCTGTTGGAATTATTCATATGGAAACTATTACTGTTTTTATTTGTTGTAGCACAATATGGAAATGCGATTTATTTTAAAGATTAAATAAAATTGTCGTTACTTTGTGGGAACATTTAATGTAAATAGCAGTACTATGCAATTTGAGGCTGGAGAACTATTAAGTAAAATAAACGATCCCTCTGATCTTAAAAAGCTAAAGGAAGACCAATTAGAACAACTAAGCCAGGAATTACGTCAATTTATTATTGATCAAGTTTCGGTGAACGGTGGTCACTTTGCAGCAAGTTTGGGAGTCGTTGAGTTAACGGTGGCGTTACATTACGTAATGAATACACCCTATGATCAATTGATATGGGATGTAGGCCATCAGGCTTATGGTCATAAAATTCTGACTGGACGTCGCGAGGTATTTCATACGAATCGTATTGAAAACGGTATTTCGGGTTTTCCCAACCGTTTCGAATCCGAATACGATGCTTTTGGAGTAGGGCATTCTTCTACCTCTATTTCAGCAGCGTTAGGGATGGCCGTTGCCTCACAAATAAAAGGAGAAAAAGATCGTCAGCATATTGCGGTTATTGGAGACGGAGCTTTGACTGGTGGGATGTCATTTGAAGCATTGAACCATGCTGGTATCTCTAAATCCAATTTATTGGTGATTTTGAATGACAATTGTATGTCTATAGATCCAAATGTTGGTGCACTGAAAGAATATTTGACAAGTATTACGACATCGAAACGATACAATAGATTTCGGGATGATATTGCTGCTGTATTAACAAAAATTTCTGAGGTAGGGCCAAATGCACTCGGTATTGTTAAAAAATTAGAGAAAAGTATCAAAGGGACCCTATTAAAGAATGCTAATCTTTTTGAGTCATTGAACTTTAGATATTTTGGTCCGGTCGATGGACACGATGTAAAGAAATTAGCCAAGACACTTGAGGATCTTAAACATATACCCGGTCCGAAATTGCTACATGTGGTAACAATTAAGGGAAAAGGATTTGCACTTGCGGAGAAAGATCAGACGAAGTGGCATGCGCCGGGTCTATTTGATAAAATTACCGGAGAGATAAAGAAATCTTCCAGTGAAAAACCGGTAGCACCAAAATACCAGGATGTTTTTGGACATACACTTGTCGAACTTGCGGAAGCGAATGAAAAAATCGTTGGTATTACGCCAGCAATGCCTTCAGGCTCTTCAATGAACATCATGATGAATGCAATGCCTGATCGGGCATTTGATGTTGGTATTGCGGAACAACATGCTGTCACATTTAGTGCTGGCTTAGCGACTCAGGGCTTATTACCATTTTGTAATATTTATTCGTCGTTTATGCAGCGCGCCTATGATCAGGTTATCCATGATGTTGCCTTACAGAATTTAAATGTTGTCTTTTGCCTGGATCGTGCGGGTGTAGTAGGAGCTGACGGGGCAACACACCATGGAGCTTATGATATCGCATTTATGCGTTGTGTCCCCAATATGACGGTTTCTGCTCCAATGAATGAAGAGGAGCTCAGAAACTTGATGTATACGGCACAATTACCTAATAAGGGACCTTTCGTCATTCGTTATCCGAGAGGAAATGGTGTGATGCCAGATTGGCGTCGCCCATTTACAGAAATAGAAGTTGGAAAAGGACGGATTATTACTGAAGGTGAAGAGCTCGCTATTTTAAGTTTCGGCACCATTGGAAACGAAGCTGTGAAGGCTGTACAGCAATTAAATGAATTGGGCATCCATCCTGCACATTATGATCTGCGGTTTGCAAAGCCTTTGGATGAAGCCTTATTGCATCAAGTCTTTAAAAAATTTAAAAAGATAATCACAGTGGAAGACGGTTGTCTACAAGGCGGTATAGGGTCTGCTGTATTAGAGTTTATGACAGACCATGGATACAGTAGCCAGGTTGCACGATTAGGTATTCCCGACCGCGTTGTTGAGCATGCTGAGCAGGGCGCCCAGTGGAAGAATTCGCACTATGATGCAACTGCAATTGTGCAAGAAGGAAAGAAAATGTGTGATGGAAAATTTACCCATACGATGGTTGGGTAGATCCAAACACTTATATAGCGCAAAAAAAAGGAAATCCTCTAAAGGATTTCCTTTTTTTTTGCGCTGAAGCCAGTTTATTTTTTAGCATCTTACTAGATGCTAATGTTACAAAAATGATCTCACAAGGGCACCTAATAATATACTTTTCTATTTTCAATAAGGGCTGTGGAATAGAATAGAAAGATGCTGGATAATGTTGTTAAGCATACTTTAAATTCTTATAAATTTAATATTAAAAATATATGAACTAAAGGTTGTATTTCGCTTTTATTTTGGTTAATTTAGTTCTAGACCTTTAAGACTGATCTGTAGTATGTTTACTACTTTTTTTGTTCTTTTTTTTGAAATAAATTTGGAATGTTAATAATTATTTTTAGAGATCAATTTTAGCGCAAGTTTTCCACAATTTTACAAGTTAACTAGCTGATATGTATGGTTTTATTAAATATTTTATATTTTAGTTTTTTAGCTGATTTTTTTTTGTCATCTTCGTTCTCAGAGAAAGTTATCAACATATTTTTTGTCGCGTATTGTAAATCAACTTA
>JAQZAZ010000300.1 GCA_029239355.1 Sphingobacterium sp. | reverse complement strand
AGTCGATCCTTTTGTACAGTATGCAATTGCGTCTACTGATGAGGCAATTAAAGATGCTGGCTTAGATTTTGAAAAATTAGATACAAATCGTATCGGAGTTATATGGGGCTCAGGAATTGGAGGGCTGACAACTTTTACTGAAGAAGTTGCCAACTTTGCAAAAGGGGATGGAACACCACGTTTCAATCCTTTCTTTATTCCTAAGATGCTTGTTGATATTGCTCCAGGACATATTTCAATGCGTCATGGCCTTCGTGGTCCTAACTTTTCGGCAGTGTCGGCCTGTGCCTCTGCTACCAATGCAATGATTGATGCTTTCAACTATATTCGTATGGGAAAAGCAGATGTTATTGTTACCGGTGGATCAGAAGCGACAGTCAACGAAGCTGGAATCGGTGGATTCAATGCTATGCATGCTTTGTCTACAAGAAATGATGATCCCAAAACAGCTTCTCGTCCTTTTGATAAAGACAGAGACGGTTTTGTTTCGGGGGAAGGTTCAGGTGCCTTGATCTTAGAAAGCTTAGAACATGCCTTAGCACGTGGTGCAAAAATCTATGCAGAGATTGCCGGTGGTGGAATGAGTGCTGATGCGCATCATATCACAGCTTCGCATCCGGAAGGGTTGGGCGCTAAATTGGCAATGACAATGGCTGTCAATGATGCGGGTATGGATTTCTCGGATATTGATTACATCAATGTCCATGGAACATCGACACCGGTCGGCGATATCAGTGAAACGAAAGCTATTGTTGACCTGTTTGGTGAACACGCATATCAATTGAATATCAGTTCAACTAAATCAATGACGGGACACCTTTTGGGTGCTGCAGGGGCGATAGAGACTATTGCTTCTATCTTGGCTGTGCAAAATGATATTGTCCCACCGACAATTAATCACTTTACAGACGATCCGGAAATTGATAATAAATTGAATTTTACATTCAATAAAGCGCAAAAACGTATCGTTAATGCGGCGTTGAGTAATACATTTGGATTCGGTGGGCATAACGCTACCGTGATTGTAAAAAAATATAAAGCTTAATGTTTGATCCTTCAAACATGGTTTGGTAATATGAGCTAGCGACAGGTTCTTTAATTAGAGCTTGTCGCCTTATTTTTAGATGAGATGCCTTTTTCAAGGATATACAAGTTATATGTTTCACCGGATCGGGAATATGTTAGGAAACTAAAAAACCTACTTGGTTTTATTCCCGGGAATGTGCATTTGTACAAGATGGCATTCAGACATAAGTCTGTTGCGGTAACGATCAAAGAAGGGGCGAAGAACAGTAACGAACGTTTGGAATTCTTGGGTGATGCCGTTTTAGGTTCGGTCGTTGCCGAATTGTTATTCAAGAAATATCCGTATAAAGATGAAGGTTTTCTGACAGAAATGCGTTCCAAAATCGTCAGTCGTGCAAACCTGAATCAGCTTTCCAGAAAATTGGGATTCAATGAAATGATACAGTTTGATGCCAGAATGATTAGCTTTCCGAATAAACAGGGGTCACTATTAGGTGATGCTTTTGAGGCATTGATCGGCGCGGTGTACCTTGATAAGGGTTATGTATTTACGAAAAGTTTTTTGCTGAACCGAATTATTAAACCACATGTTGATATCCAATTATTGGAACAGACTGAGACGAATTTCAAGAGCCGGTTGATCGAGTGGTGCCAGCATACAGGAAAAGAAATCTTGTTCCAGCAAACGGACAATCCAGAAGGTGAATCTTCAAAAATGTTTAGCATCGAGGCCGTTGTGGATGGGGTGGTATGTGGCTTAGGCCGTGATTTTAATAAAAAGTCGGCTGAAAAGCTGGCTGCGGAAAAAGCCTGCGAATTTCTTAAAATTCTTGAAGTAGAATAATAGATTTTTATTCTTTAATGTATTTAGTACGCCACTAAATATTAACTTTGCCAAATATGGCAGTAGTAAAACCTTCTTTGGCGAAAGGAACCCGAGATTTTTCGCCTTCCGAAATGATCAAACGTAATTATATTTTTGACACATTGAAAGCAGTGTTTAAAAAATATGGTTACAATGAAATACAAACCCCTTCATTTGAGAATTTAACAACCTTAACCGGTAAATACGGTGATGAAGGCGATAAATTGATCTTTAAGATCCTCAATTCTGGAGATTATTTGGCAAAAGCCCCAGATAATCTACTTCATGATAAAAATTCGAATAAACTAATCCCACATATCAGTGAAAAAGCACTTCGATATGATCTGACGGTGCCTTTTGCGCGTTACGTTGTAATGCATCAAAATGATATCTCTCTACCGTTTAAGCGTTTTCAGGTACAACCTGTCTGGCGGGCAGACCGCCCGCAAAGAGGGAGATACCGAGAATTTTATCAATGTGATGTGGATGTGGTGGGCTCGGAAAGTTTATTGAATGAGGCGGAATTTGTGCTGATTTATCAAGAGGCTTTCGAGCATTTTGGGTTGAAGGATTTTAATATTAAAATCAATAACCGGAAGATTCTTTCCGGTATTGCAGAAATTATTGGAAAACCGGAGCTTATTGTCGATATGACGGTCGCTATTGACAAATTGGATAAGATCGGTCTTGATGGCGTCAATAAAGAGTTGTTTGAAAAAGGTTTTACCGAAGCTGATTTAAACCTGTTGAAACCTATTATCTTATTGGAGGGCTCAAATGAGGAAAAGCTTTCTTCATTAAAATCTATCTTAGCAGCATCTTCCATTGGCTTAACTGGAGTTGCAGAAATTGAGGAGGTCTTTGAGTATATTGCCAAATTGGGCGCCGATTCTGAAGTGTTGACCCGTATTGTGGACTTGGATATTACATTGGCGAGAGGGCTGAATTACTATACAGGTTGTATCTTCGAGGTGAAAACAAATGAAGTTGCCATGGGAAGTATAGGTGGCGGCGGACGCTATGATGACCTTACGGGTATGTTTGGTCTGAAAGGGCTAACAGGCGTGGGTGTTTCCTTTGGTGCTGATCGTATATACGATGTATTGGAAGAACTGAATTTATTCCCAGCAGACAAAGCAGATTCTACTAAGCTTTTGATTATCAATTTTGATAAACAACTTGAAACCTATACACTGGGTTTGCTCAATAAACTTCGTAAAGAAAATATTGCAGTAGAATTATATCCTGCGGCGGTGAAGCTGAAAAAGCAAATGGGGTATGCTGATGGGAAGGACATACCTTATGTCCTATTGGTTGGTGAAGAAGAGGTCTCCTCGGGTGAATTGTCCCTCAAGGACATGGAAAGTGGAGAGCAGGTGAAGGTTACGGAAAGCGAGCTTATCCAAAAACTTCGTTAGTAAATAATTTGTATAAAATAGATTAAGCCAAATGATTATTAAGTCCTTTGGCTTTTTTATTTCATAAGTTTTTGATTTATTTGATTGTGCCGTTCATTTATTTGTTAAAAAATGCTATATACTTTAAATCAAATGTCTTAGAAGTGTCTTAAAGTAGAAATAAAATTGATTTTTGACCAAGGAAATTCATCCAAAATTATTAGATTTGTAGTCTAGAATTGTAAGAAAATCAAAACTTTGAAATGAGTTCAACACC
>JAQZAZ010000299.1 GCA_029239355.1 Sphingobacterium sp. | reverse complement strand
GTGTTTCTGTAGAGTCAACTTTAAAATGAACGTTGATTAAGCCTTTTTTCTTATCTTCCCAATTGCAGCCTATGTATTGAAGATAATAAAAAAATCCGGATATACAATCACCTCACGAACGCTTTATCATGCTCATTCTCTATCAAACACTATATACAGCATTCTAATGCTCTTAATGCTAAGAAAGAATATTAGAAAACTTGGCTTCGTCAAGCCTCTCTGACGAAGGCGAAGACTTAGTTGCACTTATACTATGATCCTTAAAATTATAAACTTGCCTATAGTATAAAAAAAGTGATAAGTCATGGTTATATGTGCTTTGTGAAAATGATCTCTAAAGGTTCATCATTAAAAAGTAAACTGCCAGAGTCTTTATATCCTAATTTTCTATAAAAATGTTGCGATTGTTCATCGGATAATGTGGAGGTCATGACTAATCTGTACCCTTTAATTCTCATATCATTTTCCCAAAAACTAACTAATTTCTTGCCGATGCCCCTTCTTCTACATGCTTTATCAAGATAAAGCATGTTCATGAACGGGGTATTATCCCAAAAATAATTAAATCTTAACCAGCCGATTATTTTACGATCCTGATTTCTTGCTAATAAGATTTCTTTTTCTTTTAGTTTGGTCTCCACCAATTGCTTTGAGATATGTTTATCATTATCAAGAATAAATTGAGCATCTGCTTCATTTGCGTATCCAATTTCCATGTTTATCGCTTTCTTTCATAGAATAATTATTCACTACTATTAAATTTCGCATATTTTCATTTTTGAGAATAGTCCCATGATCAGATCTCCTCTCTCAGTTCATGCAAATGATGAACAGTTGAACACCTACTTTGGATTATACGATTGATATCAGAACACTATGCAGCATAAAGAAATGATCATCTCTGATCAAAAATTTAATAAATCAACGATTGAATTTAATTCTATCAGTGCTCGTGGTGAAATTTTTAAAGTACTCGTAGAATTTCCAGTTCCACCGTAAACATAATCAAAATTGAAAAGGCTTTTGTCTACCAAACATGGGACATTCAATCCAATTAAAGCAACACTTCCTACACAAAAACCCGTTACTTTTTGCACCTCTTTTGGTGATGCTAATTTTGCATTCTTGCAATTGAGCGTACGAGCGACTTGATCAAAATTAATTTTTTCACGACTTCCAGATATAATCAATGCAAAGAACCCTTTATCTGTTTTTATTATTAAAGTCGGTGCCGTCTGCCCAACATCAATCCCAAGATACTTAGAGCCATCTTCTCGAGTCAAAATTGGCCTATCATGTTGAATAATTTCATATTTATACTTGGTTGTACTAAGAATGTCGCTTATTTTCATCTTAAGTCCTCCAAGAATTAGGGATATTTTATTTCCACAGTTTTCGTCTACCTCGAAACACGCTCAGATTGCAAAGCCTTAAGTTGTGGTGCATCTTTAGGTTCAAATTATTCCAGTTAGTTACAGGTTCAATGGTGCCCACTCCGTCTATAAAGAATGGTGGTGATTCGGTCAATTTAAATCGTTTTACATTCTTCGCTTGAAAATCATGGTTTCGTTTTTCTTTTGCTCAGCATAGACAGGCTGCGAAATAATGCGAATTAAACAAACGAATCCTTTCTTTTGTATAGAAACTTACGCATAATCCATTTACTTAATTGATTTCTTTTGTCTTTTCCTAGCGGAAAGTCAAACATTTTTGCAACTTTTTGTACGACTTCGTCAATTAAAAGATTGTCAACACATAGCTTATTGACGTCTAAACATGCTTCAATCTCTTTTTCCTTATTCTTGAATTGTTTAAAGGCCCATGATTTCGTATTTTCATGTCTTGATTTCAAATTTTCTATTAATTTATCTGCTGAAATGGTTAAGATCACTTCTGCTACCTGGATCCCGTTTCCCGAAAGTTCACAAAAAATTTCTTGCCTATATTTTTTATTAGTTAATGTCATTGGAACAATAATAAGTGTATCTGGCATTTTGGCCGATAGTTCAGATAGTACTGAAACCACCATTTCTCTCCACGCCTTATAATGTTGAAAGTCATTTTCAGCTACCCTTTTAGGAATTGTCTTCATTAAATGTTCCCCTAACAGCTCAGGATCGTATCTTAATGAATGATCTATTAAATAATTTAATTCATATGATAATGTTGTTTTACCTGATCCGAATGTACCATTTATCCACAGAATCATTTTTTAAATCTCCTTGTGTTTTTCGAAAGAATAACAGAGACATATTTACCTATTCGATACTATTGTAAAGTGTCTTCTGTTCATTATATGTCACTTATTACTAGATTTTTAAAGGGCTTCATGAATGTGTCAAAATTTTCAATGCTCAAATTAACATTTTTTATAAATGTTTTTATAATCAGAAATTAATTCATTTTTCGTTATGCAGTAAAACACACCCGCATTACTCATAGATGTAAATTTTGTTCAAATTCTTCCCGTCAAAGCTTTTCATGAATACTTCTTCATGAAAGATAAAATGATTTTTGCTTAAAACTTTTTGCGATCGCTTATTATCCGCTTTCACAATTCCGTAAATGGCATTTAATTTAAGGCTGCATTTTGCCCATTTAGAAAAAGCGCCTACTGCCTCAGTTGCATACCCTGTTTCCTGATAGTCCATGCCAATTGCATAGCCAATTTCAACACCATCTAATTGTTCACTTAAACCAATATGTCCAATCAAGGTGTTTGTTTTCTTCAAAGCGATTCCATAAACAAGTGGATAAAACTGAGGCATGGATTTATAGTTGGTAGATAGGAATTGGATTACTTTCCTAGCTTCAGTTAGACTCTCATAAACTTGGTCAGGTAATTCTTCCTTCATGGATTTTTCTATACTATATTTGTAAATCAACGAGGCATCGTTTACATCTAATTCACGTATCATTAGCCGTTCTGTCTCAAGAAGATTCATCGCTTCACCTCAAAGTACACGATCCTACAAGTGCTTACTTTTTCCTTATTAGAAATAGTTCACCTGGACAACTAGTACAACTGCTTCAATAATTAACAATGCTATTTTCCATTTTTTCATTGTTATAACCCCCATTTTTTAATTTCATCGTACTCCTTAAACGCACTACTGTATCCAGACAACTCGTTGCGACTTTTGATGATTTGTTACAAGTTTGAGCTCATTCGTTACGACTTTTCATGATTTTGTTACAACTTTTGGTCGGTTAGTTACTAGTTTCTCTGGATTTGTTACAAGTTCGGAAATCCGTTACGACTTTTCATAATTTGGTTACGACTTTTGGTCGGTTAGTTACTAGTTTCTCTGGATTCGTTACAACTTTCTCTTTCAGCTCGTCCATCCGCAAATTTTGGGGCCGATTGTTACTGCGCTTCTTCCGTCTACTGCGCAGCAGTGTATTATTCTTTAATTATGAGGCGGTAAAGAACTTTTTTGTCATGAAATCAATAATGAATGACCGGATAAGCACAAGTAAACAATCATTTTTCTTGATTGCCTCTTACTTCAGGTAAGAATACGGTTTTGCGCTATTCCGAGTAAAGAGCTTTATTGTCACTGTTCAATT
>JAQZAZ010000298.1 GCA_029239355.1 Sphingobacterium sp. | reverse complement strand
TTAAAGGTTAAAGTTAAAGGTTTAGGTGGACATTCTTCAATGCCACCGTCTGAAACGGCCGTTGGCAAAGCCGCGGTGATCATGCAACGGCTCGAAGAACAGCCGATGAAACCAATAATCAGTCCACTTATTCAGCATTTTTTCCAACAGGTCGGTGGTTCAATGTCTTTTGTTTCGCGCTTTGCGATAGCAAATAGATGGTTGATGGAACCTATGCTACTTGCTCAGTTAACCAAAAATCATTCGACCAACGCCTTGGTACGCACCACCACAGCGCTGACGATGATGAAAGGCAGCGATGCTCCCAATGTACTGTCACCAGAAGTCGAATTTGTTGTTAATTTTAGGCTATTGCCCGAAAATACAATTCAGGAAGTTCAAGCACACGTTAAGAAAGCGACTGCGGGTTTTGATGTCGAAATAGAACAGGTCGATAATGCCCGAGAGGCCTCCAATGTATCTCCTAGTGATACAAAAGCCTATCAGATGATGGAAGCCTCCATCCGAAAGTTATACCCAGATCTTATTGTTACACCATACCTGACCGTCGGCGGTACAGATGCCGTCAAATACCAAGAGCTCAGCAGGAATATTTACCGATTTATGCCAATCAAAATCAATCATTCCGAACAGCAAAGCATGCACAGTACCAATGAATATATCAGTATCGAAAACTATATGAAAATGATTACATATTTCTATTATATTATGCGAAATTATGACGAGCAAATACCATCATCTAAATAATGGATATCTAGTGTAGCACTATGGTTTTCGGAATTTTATGCAAGTATGTAAGCGATTGCTATTAATTTCCGCTTTTAAAAGTCAAAAAATCACGTATGTTTGTAAGAACCACCGATTAAGCAATTGGAACCAAATTTAAAATCAGTAGTCTGGTCGGTTCTTTTTCGGTTCAGAAGCCTAATGGCATCTATTTCGAATAGCTTAACAACTTAATAGGAATATAACCAATAGATGCCCGATGGCATTCAAAATCTAAAATAATCCAGATTGAAAATTAAAATTTTAGTCTTCTCCATTTTATGTGTCCTCTTACATGGTAAGAGCATGGGCCAACAAAAGAATGCTCCATTGAAAATAGGTTTAATTGCAGACCCGCAATACGCTGATCAGGACACGAAAGGGAGTCGATTTTACCGCAATTCCCTTTCGAAATTAGATTCAGCAACGACAGCAATAAATGCAACTGGTGTGGATTTTACGGTTATGGTAGGAGACTTAGTCGATGTAGGGACAAAAGATTTGACTCCGGCTTTACGGCATCTGGACAAACTCAAGGCACCAGTTTACAATTTACTTGGCAACCATGATTATGTTGATGTGAAAGACGGCGCCACACTCTACAAGGCTTATCGCATGCCCGCCCCCTACTATACCGTAGAAAGAGGGCATTGGTTATTTATTCTCCTCAACACCAATGAACTTAGCGAATACGCAACATCAGCAACGTCAGCGGAGCACTCTGCTTGGCAAGCATTAAATAATCAGCTGAAACTCGAGCAACGACAAAATACACAACCATGGAATGGTGGCATCAGCACACAACAACTTGTATGGATGGAAAAACAGCTAAAAAAAGCAGAAAAAGAAGCTAAGAATGTCATCATCTTTACCCATCATCCCTTATTTCCAGAAAACGGACTTGAAACACTCAACAACAGGGATATACTGGCCGTAATTGAAAAATACCCTCGTGTCAAAGCAGTTATCTCAGGACATCATCATCCCGGTAACTTCGGCAACTATAAAGGGATTCCCATGATTACACTTGAAGGGATGATCGAAACCTGCAATGAAAATGCCTATGGGGTCTTGGAACTATACCTCCACCGAATAGACCTGAAAGGTCAGGGTCGTATGACCTCTAGAAAATTTGATTTTTAATAGCAGAATCACGCCAATATTGGATGACTTGTTACCTAAGCGTTAGCGTACTGTTAAATTAGATTTGATTCAAATTGCAATTAGATACCCGTAAAGAGATTGAAAGCAAAGTTTTAAAATTATCTTTAAAGTGCTAAATATAATGCGCAACGGATATGGAAAAAATAAGAACTTTTCAGCAATATGAGCTAAACAAAATCAGGAAAAATGTCAAAGATAGCGGACTGCAATTCGAAAAGTTTGGGAGATCTTCAAATATAATGGATTATTCCGATAGAGAAATCAACGAGATGATTCTAGGCATCTATAAAGATAGTAAGCATCTATTGGTCGATGGAGATTATTTTATTGATGTCTCAACAGTGCAGAAAGCGACGTGCATTTTAACTGATATATCCTATTCCCGGAGAATAAAGCTGGATAAAAGCTCCCCGATCAAATTGAAAAATATAAGAAATTTTTATATTCAGGATTATTTCCTGGAAACAAGTGAAGAGTTTTCCAATTCCACTAAACACAAAATAACTGGCTACCTAAAAAAAATAGGAGGTATCAGTCTTGGCAAGGGAAGGTATAATCATGCTTACTCTATTCCAAACGATTTCAAAACCTTCTATACAGGCATTCCGATAGACCTTTTTTACCCAATCCAACATTATATCAATGGATTATTTTTTGGAGATGATTACCATGTGTCAAATTTCGAAGTAATCAGTAACTTAACTATTATAGACGAATAGGGCTCTCAATTTCTCATAAAGAGCCTGTCTGTCTCAATCTTCAGTAATGAGTTTATTAGCTCCTATTATTTTCTCTCAAAAGTCAACAGTCCATTACTTTTTCGTAAATTCAATGCATTGAAATATTATGCGCGCTATGAGAAAAGTAATTGCAGCGATTAATATGAGCCTAGACGGCTTTTGTGATCATACTTTAAAGCTTCGAGATGATGATATTCATCAACATTATACAGACTATTACGTGAGTCTGGCACAATATTATATGGTAGAATAACCTACCAGCTCATGGAATATTGGCGGGCCTTCCTGAAACCTCCAGTGGTAATAAATCCTCAGACGAGTGAAATAACTATGTTCGCCAACGAAAAAGCAAGAAAAACATCAAATTTCCGTCAACTATTCCGATGATTAATATCGTGCCGAAAATAAGAAATAACAAAATAAAAAACTACCCCCACCCCGCGTATGACTGATTCCCGAAAATGCGCCTTAGAAGCTTTAGCCTAATCTTTAGAAAACAGAATAAGCTAAAGCATGGCTTATTTTAAATTTATAAGCTAAAACTATTCAAAAAGTTTTCCAATTCTTCTATCGGAACCTGGTTTGCTGAAGCGACAACAGCATAACGATTGCCCTCTAAGTATTGTATACTCGTCAAGCCATCGCTTTCGAACATACTCCAGTCAAATGAGACTAACCATCCCTTATAATTTTTAACTGCTGACTTGTCTTCCGGTGTATAAATTTCTTTCAGTTCTAAATAATTCAATAGATTAGCTTTCACCTGCTCTGATCCGGGTCCCGCACCATCTGTTATCATGAGATAAATATTCCCCCCATCCTTTGCATAGTTGGCCGAGGCAAAGGAGCCAGTTTCCGGGTCTTCAAATGCCTTAACTTCCGTCAGTTTAAATCCATTGATCTC
>JAQZAZ010000086.1 GCA_029239355.1 Sphingobacterium sp. | reverse complement strand
CTATGGAAAGATAATTTCTATTTCGCCAGCAACAGGATCTTCTTTTTCATTGCTTCCACCGGACAATGCGACCGGTAATTTTGTGAAGATCGTACAGCGTGTTCCTGTTCGTATCGAACTGGATCGGAGTAAGGGAGCTGTAAAATTACTCTCAGGAATGAATGTCAATGTTTCGGTCTCAAAAAATCAATAATAGTGAAAGGGATCTTCAAAGACTGGGTACCCGAATGGTTGATTAAGCTGATTTTATTCAGCGGATTGATGCCAAGCATGGTCTTGTTTTTTCTGCCCGGTGCCAATGTCAATGTCACCGCAGGGTTCTACGGTGCACAGCCCAGTGATGTTCAATTCCTCATTATTCTTTTCTACGCAGGATTTGTCGGATTCTATGTCCTGGAACGTCGCTTTTTTCAGTATTTCCCTGTTAAGCAGTACTACGTCATTTTCAATCTCTTACAGCTGCTCAATTGTTACCTGATGTACCGCATTAACGAGATCAGTTGGATATATTGCTTACGCTTTTTCCAGGGTATGCTGTTCGCATCGGCTGTCAACCTCTCCATATCCATGATATTTTCCCGACTGAAAACCGAAAGGGCCAAGGAGGGAAGTTATGCCATATTTTTTGGTATGCTGCTCTGTAGTTCACCTTTCAATACGTTTGTGACAGCGGAATTTATAGATTCATTTAACTTTGATGAACTTTACCTGTATGCTGCCTTATCTTTTGTACCGGGGCTACTACTGATCATCGTCACAATGAAACCCATCCGGCACAATCGACCGTACCCTTTATTTTCCCTGGACTGGGCCAGTTTTATCCTTTACAGTTTTATTGTTATAAGTTTCGGTTATCTGATGGTCTACGGACAGGAACTTTATTGGTTTTCGAATACCTCCATGCTGACCGTATTGATCGGTGGAATTTTATGCCTGGGCCTGTTTATCATGAGGCAGAAAGCAATCAAACGTGTTTATATCGAGCTGTCCATCTTTGGAAACCGGAAATTCCTGTTCGGAATCTTGGTCTTGTATATGATGTATATCGAACGGTTTTCGTTGGCGATCTCCAATCAATATTTTCTACAGGTCATCCGCCTGGATCCCATTCACCTGTCCTATATCCAATGGTTTAATATCCTCGGGATTGTATGTGGTGTCATGTTATCCTTCTACTGGCTATTAAAACGGCGCACAGTGAAATGGATCTGGATTGTTGGCTATTGTTGTCTGTTGGCCTTTCATCAATATATGTTTTTTTCATTTGAAAGTGAGGGCAATGAAGATCACTTCTGGTTGCCTTTGGTATTGCATGGGCTGGGTGTTGGTCTGATTATGGTACCGACAATCTTATTTGTGATTGCCAGTGTACGCTCTCATTTGGGAGCTTCAGCGGCGGCAGCTTGTTTGGCCGTCCGTTACCTGGGCTATACCAGTAGTATCGGTCTGCAGAATTTCTTTAAATTATTTGAACATGCCCAGCACCGGGAGGTTTTTAGGGACCAACTGCAGTCAAGCAATCTGATATTTGAAGACTATATTCAGCAGGAATCTCACAGGGTATTGCAACATGGATTGCAGTACAAGGCGCATGCCGCGGGATTGAAGCTCATCAGCGAGCGGGTTAATATACAGTCTTTCGTCCGGTATGGCATGGACTACTATGAAATGATGTCCATAATCAGTATCAGCATCTTGCTGCTGATACTGATTTCTCCTTCCTTGAAAAGCATGTATAAGAAGCTTAAAAAGAATCAGATTTCACCGGTATAACGGTGTCACAATTGATCAATATCCCAAATGGCTGCGGCACGTTGTAATTCCACCAATGCGACCGCACAATTGTAGCGCGCTTCATTGTAAGCAAGTTGGGTATCATTGTAGGAGCGTTGTGCGTTGATCACTTCCAGCAGGGCGGTTTCGCCCCGATTGTAACTGTAGATCTTTCCTTCCAGGATTGCTTTTGCTTCGAGCAGCATCGTATTATTAAATTGCAGTACTTGTTTTTGAGTGGTTTTATATTGCATATAAGCTTGATTCACCTCATTCTGGATGCGTAATGCTGCATCTTGATAGATCAATTCGTCTTGCTCAATTTTGAAATGAGCAGATTTCAGCTCGCCTTTATTAAAATTGGAAAATTTTAGTGGTATGGCTAGGCCGGCATTGATGGCGTTAAACTGTGGTGTCGGTGCGGTTTCATTTCTGGCCTCACCATTGTAGGTAAAGCCGATGGAAATACCGAGATCTAACGCACGGTTTGCCTTTGTCAGCTGGAGCAGACTATGGGAGAGCTGTTTGTTTTGTAGTGCAGCCTTAAGATCAGCACGCTCTCGTACTGCGGTTGACAGCAATGTACTTAATGAAAAGTTGCGATCAAAAGAAACATCAGATCCTTGTGGTAGCCGAAGAACCGGGCCCTTATCTCCCATAAGCAGTGATAACCCCGCTAGGGAGGAATTGGCTGCCGCTTCGGCTGCCGATAGCGTATTGCGCATATGGGCGGCTTCCAATTTTGATTGTCGGTAGTCAATTTGTGGAATAGCGCCCAGTTGATAACGTATACTGTCTGAGCTGGCGAGCTGAGCGAGTTGTTGATAGGAACTGCGATAGGTTGCTGCCAATTGCTGGTTGTACCTTGCTGATAAAAAAGCAAGGGTAGCATCGGCACGTAGATTTCGGAAATAGTCTCCGAATAGGAGACGCGTGGTTTCGGCCTCATCCTTTGCAACCTGGCGACGTGCCCGCCGTTTTGCCCCCAATTCTACCGTCCAGCTCAATCCAGCGGTATAACCCCGCCCGAGTTGTTTGCTTCTTTCGCTATTGTCAAAGAGCCCTACGGTGAATTCAGGATCGGGGAAGATACCGGCACTGATGATATTCGCCTCGGCGATTGAAAGGTTGAACTTTTCAGCAGCATAACCGAGGTTGTTCTTCCCAACCTGGGCGATAAAGTTGCTGTAATCCAGTTTTTTTTGTACAAAAGTTGAATCTATCGTTTGTGCCGCCACATTTCCAAGTGGAAGTATAAGGAAAAGAAGAAGTTTGATCAGTGTTTTCATCGGAATTTTATTTTAGTCCTTCTGATTAAAGCAGCTGTACTGCTTTAATCAGAGTGCGGTTTTGATTTTAGGAATTTGTCTCCACTTGTATTTGATCGGTTGATGGTCCTGACCCACCGCTGTGTTTCCTTCCTCTTTCCATCAAATAATACAAAGGTGGAAGCATAAACAGTGTCAGCAGGGTAGAAAAGAGCAAACCATAGACGATCACGGTGGCCAGAGGCCGCTGAACATCTGATCCGATACCTGTCGCCAATGATGCTGGAAGCAGACCAAGTATAGCCACCGTCGCGGTCATCAGTACAGGGCGGAATCGACTGAAAGCACCTTCAACGACAGCTTTTTCTAAGGCCATTCCATTTTTTCGTAGCACATTGAACTGGGAAAGCATCAATACACCATTTTGTATGGCAACACCGAAAAGAGCGATAAAACCCACTGCCGAAGATACATTTAGGGTCATACCCCGTATATTGAGCGCAAGCATTCCACCAAAGAGTGCCAGCGGTACAATACCGATAAGTAAGCCGGCCTGTCCAAAAGAACCGAAGGTGCTATACAGCAGGATAAATATAATCGCCAGTGTCAGGGGGACGATGACCGCCAGTCGGCTGTAGGCGCGATGCTGATTTTCAAATTGACCACCCCATTGCAGTCTGATTTTCTGTGGATCGTATTTCAGCTTCTGGTCGATTGCCTGCTGGGCTTTGGTCAGGAAAGTACCTAAATCTTGCCCCCGTACATTCAATCTGACGGTCAGCTGGCGGCTATTGCGTTCACGTGAAATGGTACTTTCTCCGGTATTGAGTTTGACCGTGGCGACTTGCGACAAGGGGATGCGTGTGCCATTATCAGGATACAACATCAGATTGCCGATCTTTTCCGGCGAATTTCGCTCGTTCTCAGCATACTGACAGGTGATATCGTATACTTTAATCCCCTGATAGACCTGAGATACAGCTTTGCCACCAACTGCAATTTGAATCAGGTCGGTGACATCCGAAATATTCAATCCATATTGTGCAATTTTGTCTCTGTCAACGATGATCTGCAACTGTGGGAGTGGTGGCTCCTGGTCAATGGCCAGGTCAACAGCACCTTCCACTCCTTTAAGGGCGGTCATGAGATCTTCGGCGACACGCCGGGTTTCTTTCAGATCATTCCCAAAAAGTTTGACCACGAGTTCGCTATGTGCTCCCGCGATTTTATCCATGACACCATCGATCATCGGTTGTGAGAAAGCTACATTATAGCCGGGCATTTGGGCATATTCTGCGGCTAGCTCATTGATAAGATCTGCTTTGGTTTTTCCCCATTTCCATGTTTTGTATGGCTTCAAACCCACACTGACTTCGAAGTGTGAAGGGGTCCAGGCGTCGGTACCATCATCATTGCGTCCGGCTTGTACCATAACATAGGAGATCTCCTCGTACTTCAGGGTACGCGCACGCAGGCTGTCGCTCATTTCTTTGGATTTCTCTACCGTGATGCCCGGAGGGAGGGAGACCTGTAACCAGATCGAACCTTCGTCAAGTGTAGGCAAAAAATCTTTACCCACGGATGCTGTCAGCAGTCCTGTCGCTAAAAGAACAAGGCCGAGGGGAACAAACACTACTCGTCTGGGACATAGCATTATTTTTTTGATCCGCTGATGGTAAAGTGCCGTTAATTTTTCCAGCCATCTATTGTGATAAACTTTTTGTGGCTTGCGGTAGATGAGGTAAGCCAGTCCGGGAATCAGTAGCAAGGATACTGCTAGAGCCCCCAATAGCGCATAACCAACGGTATAGGCCATCGGCGTAAACAGTTTCTTTTCTACCCGTTCGAAAGCGAAAAGAGGAAGATAGGCTGTGATAATAATGATGGTGGCAAAGAAAATTGGTTTGGCCACTTCAGCAATTTTCGTTGTTAAGGTCTGCTCGACCAATGGAGCGTCGGGTTTTTCTTCCCTTTTTTTCAGAATGGTTTCGAGCATAACAATGGCGCCATCCACGATAATTCCGAAATCTATCGCCCCCAGGGATAATAGATTGGCAGGTATATCTGTAAAATGCATCAATATAAAAGCGATCAACAACGAGAGTGGAATGGTGATGGCAACCAATAGAGCACCACGCCAGCTGCCCAGAAAAAGGATCAGTACAAGAAGGACGAGTACCATACCTTCGAGCAGTGTTTTGGATACGGTATGCAGGGTGTTGTCGACCAGGCTTGTGCGATCGAGGACCACGTGTATTTTGACATCTTTCGGGAGGATTTTACTGTTAAGTTCCTCGACCGCCACATTTACACCGGCCAATACCTTGGAGGGATTCTCATGCTTTAATAGCAATACGATGCCTTCGATATTATCTGAATAGTCTACTCCACGTTTGTCACTATAGCCCAAGGCGCCTTTACGGGCGAGGTTGCCAAGCTTTACCTGTCCAAGATCCCGCATGTAGATACGGTTTCCATTGACCGATTTGACAACAATATTGCCGAGGTCGTCCAGCGATTTGACAAGGCCGATACCCCGGATCACATAGGATTGGTCACCACGGTTCATCATGCTTCCACCGGCATTGGCATTGTTGGCTTCGATTTTTGCGGTTACTTCGCCTAGAGAAACTTCATATTGATCGAGTTTTTTAGGATCCAGCTCGACCTGAAACTGTGTTGTGATGCCCCCAAAATTGGTTACATCGGCTACTCCCGCCACCTGTTTGATCTTAGGGATAATGACAAAGTTTTGGAGTTCGGTCAATTTCCGTAGATCCTGGGTATTGCTTTCGAGAATATAACGAAAGATTTCCCCTGTTGGCGAGGTAAGTGGATCTAATCCGGGTACAGCGCCGTAGGGGAGACTGAGATCTGCCAGGCGTTCCTGTATACGGGCCCTGGCCCAGTAGTCGTCAACACCGTCTTTAAACACGATAGTGACCATGGACAGTCCAAAGGTGGTTTTGCTACGCATGACTTCCATTCCGGGTAATCCGTTGATGGTCTGTTCAATGGGAATTGTTATCTGTTGCTCCATTTCCTCGGCGGCTAGGCCCGGCACCTGAGTGACGATTTGTGAGGACACGTCTGCGATATCGGGATAGGCCTCAACTGAAAGCTGTTTCCAAGCGTAATAACCGAAAAATGCGATAAGTAAAAAAGCAGCGGCAATAACCCATCTCTTGGCGATGATATGGCTAACAAGTTGTTTCATTGTAATACGATTTTTGGATAAAGATTTAGTTGCTTGCTAGCAGATAAAATGCGCCCTCACCGATGATCTGTTCACCGTTGGACAGACCCTGTATAATCTGAATCTGCTCATTTTCGGTGACACCGGTCTGTACATATCGTCTCATAAATGTGTGGGGAGCTAGCTGTACCCATACAAAGCTTTTATCATTAAATTGGAGTACAGCTTTCGCAGGAATAAATATACTGGCAGCAGCTACCTGTTCAAATTGCGTATTGACATACATACCCGGTTTGAGTAGCCGATCTTTATTGTCGCATTCAACCAGCACTTCGATATTGCGGTTTGCTTCGTCGACAAACTGATTGATATGGACAATTTTTCCTTGTAGTCTTTTTGTGGGCTGGTTGTCAATACGCACTTCGACACTGCGGATCTGATGAATGGCACCGAGGTCTTTTTCCTTGATATAGGCCGAAACCCATACTTTCGACAGTTCGGCAATCCGGAGTAAAGCTGGAGCGTCTTCTTTATTGTATTGGCCAAGGACAATGGTATTGCTGAGGATTTCACCATGGATGGGTGAACGGACGAGCAGGGGCTGACCAAGTACGGCCTGCGCTGGGTTGTTGTCGTATATTTTTAAAGCCGCCGCCGCATTATTGAGCGTCGTGTTGCTAATGGCAAAATTGGTTTCCGCTTCTTCAAGTTCTTTTTGTGTACCGACACCGTGGCTAAGCAGATCCTTTTGACGTTTTAAAATATTTGCTGCGAGGGCATAGGTTTGTTTGGACTCAAAGTATGTTCGTTGTGCATCGAAATAATCTGAAGAACTGATTGAAAATAAGGCTGTATTGACAGCTACTTTCTGTCCCAGGCTCACGTAGGATCTGACAACCCGCCCCGCAAAGGGCATGGGGATTTCAACATAACTATTGGGGATGATTTTGACCATCGCGGCTGTGCTGAATGTCAACTGATGCGGTTGCTGGACGACGGCGGTACACTTGATCTTGGACAGCAGTGGCGCCTGTGCGTTGATCGTCAGGGTGTCACCTGCAAAATGCAGGGCCGAGGATTCGTCCGAAGGTACAGCGGGACGTTGAGTGCATGCTTGCATGATCGTGAGGACAGCGATCCAGCCCATGAATCTAAGGGGATGGATAGGAATTTTGATAGCGCGGTTAACCATTGTTTTTAGTTTCTAAAGGCCATCTTCTACCCATTCAAGAACTGTTCAGTGAATGGGCGGTTGATGACCGGCGTTTCTGTTTCTAAAAAATTATGGTGCAAAGCTATCCATGCCTCTGCTGGAAGGCAGTTAGAGAGGCTTTAGAAAAATATTAGAATTTTATTAGAGTGCTGATGGATGGGGTAGATTGATCTGGAATACACTACCGATGCCTTTCGTTGAGCGGACGAGAATTTCGCCTTGATGCAGTAGAATAATCTTTTTGGTCAGTGAGAGACCGATGCCATTCCCTTCACTGTAGGCTTTGTTGTTGCCGCGATAGAAAGGGGTGAATATGCGTTCAAGATCCTGAGGCTCGATGCCTATGCCGTCATCTTTAAATTCCAGTTGTATGAACGTTCCACTGGATTTAATCGCTATGGAACATTTTTGGTTATCGGAAAACTTACATGCGTTTTCAATTAAATTCACAAAAGCGACCTGGAGCAGGTATTCATTGCCGACAATCGAAATCATCTGCTCGTCTTCCAGAGCGGGATCAATGAAAATGTCGAGTTTATAATCAGGATTGGCCTGCAAGACCTGCTGGCAGGCGTCAAGCAGGAGTTCATCGATACGTAGTGCTTTGAAGGAAATCTCCGAACTATCGTAACTCGCCTTGGCAAAATCCAGTAGACTATTAAACAATTTTTTAAGTTTCTGGGCGTCGTTTAATGTGTTGTCAATGATAACCTTATATTCAGCGGTGCTTCGGTCTTTATTCGCGGAAATTTCGAGTTCGGTAATCATCGCTGCCAAAGGCGTGCGCAGTTCGTGGGAAATATTGGAGACAAAGTGCTTTTGGCCGTCAAAGGAGCTCTCAAGACGGTTCAGCATATCGTTAAAGGTGTTTGCCAGTTCGGATAGCTCATCTTTATTGCCCGTGCTCTGAAGTCTTGCATCCAGGCTATTGGCCGATATGTTTTTGACTTTTTGTGTCATGACCTGAATCGGACGGAATACTTTTTTTGAGAAAAATATTCCGGCGGCATAGCTTAAAAAGACCGCAAAAATAAAAACAATAATGATGGTCGATAACAGATTTTGAAGTTTATTATAACCATACTGATCATATGCGGCAGCGGTGATGACGAAATTTGCGTTGTTGTATGCATAGGTAATGCCGATCACCTGCCATTTGTCCTGATAAAAGCCAATTTCCTTTTTTTTGACAATATCCTGCAACATAGCCGGCGTCTCCTTAACAAAATCAATGTCTACGGCATCATGGTATAATAACTTAAAACTGGTGTCATAGATGGCTACTTCAACCTCGTTGAGAATTTTTCGGTTGTTGTGGTAGATATCTTCCATTGTTTTTTTGTCTACTTGTGCATTTAAAAATAGATTTGCTTTGGTGAAGGCTTCTTTTTTGAGGAGGGCATAAAATTCATTCTGCCGGTTCTCTACGGCCGAATAATAAACCGTGCAGGCAAATACCATCAGGATGGTCGCTGTGACGACTGTAAACAGTATGGTGATTCGCGTTCTGATCTGCATTAGTCCTGTTTTAAAATAAAGCCCATCCCAGATTTGGTATGGATATATTTTTTATCAAAATCCTTGTCTACTTTTTTTCGGAGGTAATTGATATAGACATCAATAAAATTAGTACCGGTATCGAAATGGGTTTCCCAGACTTTTTCGGCAATCTCCATTCTAGACAATACACGTTCGGGGTGCAGCAGCAGATAGTGGAGCAGTTTGAATTCTTTGGGTGTCAGACTGATATCAATATTGTTGCGTCTGACATTTTTGGTATGCAGATTCATTTCCAGATCTGCATAGCGCAGGATGGTTCCTGTAGTGCTTTCCTGTTTCTGATAGCGTTTGAGTAGCACCCGTATCCGCGCTAATAGCTCCCGCATTTCGAAAGGTTTGACCAGATAATCGTCCGCCCCCGCATCAAAACCTTCGATTTTGTCATCTGTGGTACCAAGTGCGGTAAGCATGATGATGGGCAGGTCGGGTTTGATATGGCGGATTTCCTTACAGAGATCAAGCCCGTCCATCTTGGGTAATACAATATCGGTAATGATCAGGTCGAAATCGTGCTGCAGGGCCATTTTCTTTCCTGAAATACCATCATAGGCAATGTCGGTCTGAAATTCGTTTTCATCCAGCCCGCGTTTTATTAGTCCCGCGACACGGACATCATCTTCGACTAAAAGAATCTTCATACAACAGCGAAAGATTATTCGTTAATACTTCAACCTCAATATTGACTTCGACCAAAGCGTATGGACGGTACAGGACAAAGTTATCAAATTTACCTTGGTTTCGCTATTTAACGGCTGCTCTTATCGATAAGTTCATATTCTTGCCATACGACAAGAGTATCGTGCTCTAAATCAGTTAACTTTGATGAATAACCAGGTGCCTGGCACCTATAGATCAATGAGCAATGGATAAACCAAAATCAGCAAAATTAGAAGTCATTATTCCTGCGTATCGGATGCACAGTCAAAGTTTTATCAATGTTTTGGATGGTATCACGGAGGAACATGCACGTCAACGTATCAACGGGCATACCAACCACATGGTGTGGATGGCCGGTAACTTTGTCAATGTACGTTATGGAATCGCATACATTTTGGGCCTTCAGGAGGAAGATCCCTATCATGACTTATTTTTTATGGGTAAAACATTGGATGAACAATCTAACTACCCAAGTTTAAAAGAATTGAAGGATAGTTTCTATGCCATTTCCCCAAAAGTCTATCAGCGTCTGCTGGAAGTAGACGATGCGCAATTGGCGGAGATTTTCAAAATTGATATGAACGTTCCTTTTGTCGAGGAGAACAAACTCAATTTTATAGGTATGTGCATAGGACGGCAGGATTATCTCTGCGGTCAGATGGCATTGATGCGGCGTATACTCGGTTATCCGGGTATGAAATATGAAATGGACGAGCAGATGACCTATTAAGGGTCAAACAGGATAAGCTAGTGTTTTGTAGACAATGAGCTAGCTTACGCTGTTCAAATGCCTTTAGCCCAGATATGTCAGGATCTCATCGACTCGTTGAAGGGCAATAAGGCGTTCGTCATATTCCCAGTCTGTGTGGTATACAGGCCATGACCGATGTGAAGGTCTGTGCATTTTCCAAAGCGTATTTTAGGGAGCTATTGGAAAGAGATATCACATGGAGCAATATGTTGCTGGATGTGATGGCACAACGTATTGTGCATACCTCAAACCGGGCATCTTACCAGCAGTTATACAGTCTGGAACATAGTTTATATCGTTTATTGGAAATCCAATCCCAGCAGGATATTGCGATAAAGAAACAGGATATGGCTGCTTATCTCGGTATTTCGGTCAGAAGCCTCAATCGGGAGCTTAAGAAATTCCCAGAATAATTACCCATCCCATTTTTTAGGGCATTCGTCACATTTTTTCTATTTATCTTTTCATTTCTATTAGCATTGTATCATCAAAACCAATCGTAGATGAAACTAAAAGATTTTCGAAAAGTAGAATTCTGGTTAGCAACGCTGTTTTTTATTATATTCAGCTATAACCTTGTATCAGATACCAATCAAAGGAATGATAGTGGTATCCATGAACAATTCATTGCCGTAGGCATAAGTTATTCCTATTTCTTTAACTTTTTTGTGCCCAAGTTCCTTTATATTTTGGCGGTCTATCTAAGTTTTTTGGCGCTGAATTTTATATTGATCCCCGCAATTATTGATAAGAAAAGCGAAGCATTAAATTACTCCCTGATCGTTCTGCTGATAGCTGTCGTTAGCCTTGTTCTAGGTATTGCTAAAACATACAGTCATACCTATGAGTTGTTGGCATATAAGACAATTCAACAGGGATATAATCGTCTATTTTTTGACGCATTTAATAAGACGGCATTAATGGTCATCCTTATTTCGGTTTATTCCTGTGGCAAGTATTTTATTGCCTATCTGCTCAAAAATATGGACGGAAATACCGCTGTGCAAAGACAGATGAAGATGGATCTGGCTTTCGGGATAGGATTTTGGTTTGTAGGATTATTTTTATGGATTACATCCAGATCAAATTTTCAGTTTGCGATCCTCTGGACCATGGTGGTGCTCTCTGCGGTCGGTATTGTGATTTATTCGCTTTACTACCTATTGCCTGAACTTTACAGGCAACAAAAGAAATTTAGCCGCTATTTTTGGAACATCTTTGTCATTAGTTTGGTTCTCATGTTACCCTTATGTATTTTGGCGCTGTTCTTCTTTAATCGGACTTCCGAGGTAATTTTTATTGTAGCGTTGTTTCATCTACCTACACAGCTATTGGTCAGTATTCCGCTTTCATGGTTTTTGTATAGAAAACGTGTTTTACAAAATTCTGAGTTGACATCACTACGTACCGAACTGGGTAAATCCGACGCTAATCTCAACTTCTTAAAGTCACAGATCAATCCACATTTCCTGTTTAATGCATTAAATACATTATATGGTACCGCTTTGCAGGAAAAAGCCGAAAGAACAGGGGAGGGGATCCAACGACTGGGTGACATGATGCGGTTTATGCTTCATGAGAATACACAGGATAAGATTTCGCTGATTCGAGAGATCGAATACCTGAATAATTATATCGCATTGCAAACTCTTCGGACTTCACAGTCTGCCGATATTAAGATCGAAACATTGATTGAAGAGCAATTTGAAAATTACCAAATTACCCCGATGTTGCTTATTCCTTTTGTTGAGAATGCGTTCAAACATGGTATTAGTTTACAGAAGCCCTCGTATATCAAAATCTCCTTACAGGTGAGGGGGAATGTGCTATTCTTTGATGTCAGTAACAGTATCAATCTCAAAAATGACAATGACCCGGAGAAGTTAAAAAGCGGTGTGGGGCTCGACAATGTACGGAAACGCCTATTGCTGTTGTATAAGGACAGGCATGAGTTGATCATTCGTGAAAATGCACAGGAATTTTTTGTCCACTTGACCTTACATATTGACTAGTAAATTGTCATTATTTTCGATCTTTTGTTAACTTTTTATAAATCTTCGTTTGACGGAGCATTCTAAAATCCAATGAAAAAGCTTTTTATTTTATCACTTATCGTCTTGTGTTACTCGACTATACAGGCTCAGTTTACGCTGCATGGCCGAATCCAAAACTATGAATCAGGAAAAAGTCTGAATGTCAATATACCGCTTGTATTTGGTTTTCGTAGTGAAAACTCGCAAATCATATCCGTTGCTGACGATGGCTCATTTCAGTATACTTTTCCGATTTTGGAACAGAAGTCGGCAACAATTCAGTATAACAAGCTGATATTTCAAACGCTATTGCTGAATCCTGGAGAGGATTTGGAACTGGTCTTGACAGATAGCACCATTCGTTTTATTGGTGGTACAGCTAGAGCCGAGAATGAACTTCTACAACGGATTAATCCGGATCCAGTACCCTTTTTTATGAAAGCTCCAGCCCTCGCTGGTTTTGCTAAATTTTCCTTTTCCCAGTTACAAGAAAACTTATTGAAACCTTATTTTTCGGATAGCAATCGGATGAACGCATTGATTGACGGTTCACTATTTTCTCCTGAACAAAAGCAGTTTATCCGAATGGAGTTTAATGCACAGAAATACAATCAGCTCAATGATTTTGTGCGCGAGTGTGATTTGCCCAAATCCACAGCAGATAGTTTGATACTGCATATTTTTGATGATGCTGACCTGAGTCTTCGAGCCTCAGCTGGGGGACCATCCTATTATACCTTCGTGGATAACTATGTGCGTTATCTCGAAAAGAAGGCTTTTGCCAAAATAAAAGCGGAGAAAATACCATCCGGTAAATTGATACCTTATTTTGGGATAAGTTTGGATAGCGCCAATAGGTTGATGGATATCTATAGCAAGGATTATTGGCGGCTAATCGGTGTAGCGAACAATTTTCCGTCAAATATCGCTGCGGAGTATAATTATCAGCAATTGGTCAACCTATATCAGGATAAGGATTTGAAGCATTTAGAAGCCTTGGCGAGGGCTCATTTTAGCCGCTTTCCTACAGCCAAACATAATCCAACTATTCAGAGCTATATTGCCGAATTGAAGTCGGCGTTGGTAAAAAATAAGCAAAACAAGAATATTCAGATTTTTGCGGATTACGAGCGAGTAGGTTCAATGAATGAGGTTATCGCTACATTGAAAGGAAAAGTCGTGTATCTTGATGTGTGGGGGACCTGGTGCGGCCCCTGTAAGGCAGAGCTGAAATATACACCAGAACTGAAGAAAAAATATGCGGATGCGGATAAAGATATCGCCTTTGTTTATCTGGATATGGATGCAGATAATAAAGATCAGGACTGGAAAGATTTTATACGGATCAATAATTTGACCGGAATTCATTTGCGTAAAAATAGGGAACAGATGGATTCCTTTTGGAAGGAGCTGCTGCGAAATGCCAAGGATAAAGCGGAATATTACCCACAATATTTTATATTTGATAAAACAGGAAAATTGGTCGTTGAAAAAGCGCTTCGGCCAAGTCATGGACAGCAGCTTTACGATCAGCTTGACAAGATTTTAAACCAATAATTTGTATGATAGCCATAGCGATAGATGATGAGCCACTGGCGTTGGAAGTCATTAGCCATCACACCTCAAAAGTTTCCTTTATTGAATTGAGAGAAACATTCACAGATGCTTTTATGGCGATCAGTTATTTACAGCGGCAGCATGTTGATCTTATTTTCCTGGATATTAAGATGCCTGATATTTCAGGTATCGAATTCCTGAAATGCCTGAGTACGGTTCCCATGATTATTTTTACAACCGCTTATTCCGAACATGCTTTGCAGAGCTTTGAACTTGATGCAATTGATTATCTTTTAAAGCCTTTTTCTATGGCTCGATTTCTAAAGGCCTGTAACAAAGCACATGAATTGTACCATCTGAGATCTACAAAAGCTGAGACCAACAAAAGCTATTTTTTTGTAAAAGATGGCTATGAACATGTAAAGGTCGAATTTGAAGATATACACTATATCGAAGCTTCTGGTAACTATACACAAATACACCTATCGAATAAACTGATTAGCTCAAGGATCACCATCAATGAGCTCAGCGAATTGCTGCCAAAGTCTGATTTTGTGCGTTGTCACAGAGCGTTTATTGTTGCAAAAGGCAAGATGACAAAGTTTGATCGAGCCCAGATCTGGATAGCTGACAGAATAATACCTATTGGTACCACCTATACAGATCTTAAATTGTATTAATACACAAAAATAAAAGCAATGTGGCACTATAGCATCATGTACCTCAAACTCGTTTTACTTTTTATGTGTGTAACTAGCTATGCGATGGGACAAAATATGGAGAAATCTGTATTGGATAAAACACTTTCCAGCTATTATCCCAATGGAAATGAGCCTGGGATAGCAGTTGCGATTAGTCAGCATGGACAGATCCGTTATCAATATGCAGTCGGAATAGCGGACCTAAAAACGAAACAAAAGATCACAGAAGAGACCCATTTTCGGATGGCCTCCGTCAGTAAGCAGGTGACAGCGCAAGCAATTTGCAGTTTATTTGCTCAGGGAAAGCTAAAACGAACGGATCAATTGGGACTTTTCTTTGACGATTTGCCCTTGGCTTTGCAGGGTATTACCGTCGCTCAATTACTTCAACACCGTTCGGGAATAATGGATTATGAGGCATTGATACCAAGTGATCGAACAGCGCAGGTTTCGGATAAAGATGTGCTGAATTATATCCGGCAGACCGATACTGTTTATTTTCCATCGGGGAGTCAATTCAGGTACAGCAATACGGGCTATTGCCTGTTGGCTTTGATTGTGGAAAAGGTGGCAAAGGAGTCTTTTGCGGCATTCGTAAAAAAACGTTTGTTTCTGCCGAATGGTATCCGCGATGGAGTCGTCTATACAATGGATTCAGATATCCCCAATCGGGCTTTCGGTTATCATCCTAAGGAGGATGACTTTGTGCTTGCGGATCAGAGTGTGACCAGTGCGACTCAAGGCGATGGTGGTGTGTATCTATCGGCTTTGGAGTACCATCAATGGGCTAATTTTTTGCTTCATAAACGTTTTTCCGGAACTGTAATACGGGATTTCCTGGAAACAGAGAGCCTTCCGGTAAAAGACGGTGTTTCCTACAATTTAGGCTGGTTTATCTATCCTTTGGACCGAAATAGGCTGTTCTTCCATTCAGGAGAATCAACGGGTTTCCATAATATTGTTTATTTAGATCAGCAGAAAGACCTTGTTATCACTTTATTTAGCAATCGGGATGACCTCTTGATTGCGGATGCATTCGACGCGCTGCTTGCTGTACTTAAACTGCCTAAGCCCATGGGCCCAAGTGCCGAAAACAAATCTGTTTTTGGCTGGCTAAATGCAGTATATGCGAATTAGCATGTGTTCGGATTAAAAATAAAATCGCCTATGTCTTTTCTAAAGACATAGGCGATTTGGCGTGTGGATTAGAATTAACCCTTAATTCCTTTTAACCAATCTCTGAATTTACCGAACTGCTCGGCCACAAATGATTCATGATCTTCACTTTCTTCATCTGCTCCGGGAAGAATATGTTCAAAATAAGATCCTTTCAGGATTTTACGCAATAGTCCTTCACCGATGAACGGCTTATCATCATTGAGTGTCCGTGCGGCTTTCAACAAATGACGGATATCATATTGTAAAGGATTGATATCAGGCACTTGCTTGTTGAGATTCAAAAGCTCGTACACAGCTATACGTGCAGTTCTGACTGAGCTCTCCATGGTAAATACGACATCGTTGTTGGTTTCGACGAACTGTCCAACGAGACCTAGATTTTTACAGCCATTTGGAACGACTCTTGGCCGATCGCCTTTAGCACGAGGCATAAACATCGATGTGATATAGGGCATAAATGTCGTGCGGACGATCGTATTTTTGATGACATCATCCAATTGATCAATGATTCCCAGATGATGACATAGTTCGGCCAAAATTTCATCTCCGGTACATTCGGGCATAGTCTTTTTAATATAATTTCCTTGTTTGTCCATAAATAGGGCATAGACCCAAAGTACAAGGACGTCGTCGGGCTGGCCGGGGAAGTGTGGCTGTCTGTTACAGGTAAAGCTCATCAACCAGTTAGAGTCTGTAATTGTAATAATACCGCCGGTGACTGTTTTCCCTGAATAGGGATCATTGACCGAATAGTCCTTTAATTTTTCAATCAAAGCCGAGGGTTTACAGGTCAGGGTAGCAGATTCCCAGGCTGATTTTTCAATGTTGCTGCAGAATTTTTCGGGTTTACCGAAAATAGCTGATTTAGCAGCCAGATTTTTCCAGAGTTTCCAGCCGGCACTCTGTCCACTGGTACTGTTGTCTATACCGATGATCGGTGCTTTGGTATTATCACCATAGAAGGTATCTTCGGTCATTGAGCCGGTCGTAACAATCACAAAGTCATTGGGACCAAGTGGAATGCGTACTTCTTTACCACTTTGTTCGGTAATTATTCCTTCAACGGTTTTTCCGTCGGTGTTGCTTTGTATGTCAAGATCTTTGACCAGTACATTAAACTGGATCTTAACACCTTTATCTTGTAACACCTTACGTAATGGGGTGACAAAGGTATCGTATTGATTGTATTTAGGAAATACAAGGGAAGAAAGGTCGTTTAATCCATCAATTGCATGAAGGAAGCGATGCATGTACAGTTTCAATTCCAATAAGCTATGCCAGTTTTCAAAGGCAAACATGGTGCGCCAAAAGGTCCAGAAATTACTGCTCAAGAAAGATTCGCTGAAATAATCTTCAATCGTCAGGTCATCCAATTCTCCTTTCTTTTTCAGCAGGAGTTTGATGATTGCAAGTTGATCTTTTTTGGCCAACCCAAATTTGCTAAAATCTTTGATTTCACCAAGATTATGGATAAGTCGTGCTTTTGAATAGTTGGAATCGTTGTCGTTGATCAATCTATACTCATCAAGTACACTATAAGGGGCTGGCATTTCCAATGCTGGAATATCCTGAAACATATCCCATAGATTTTCATAAGTCATGTCCATTTCACGTCCACCACGGATGACATAACCATCCTTG
>JAQZAZ010000085.1 GCA_029239355.1 Sphingobacterium sp. | reverse complement strand
AGCTGTTGTTCCGACAAAACCAACAAATTCGCAAAGAGACTTATCATTAGCATATTCTCCTGGCGTAGCGGAGCCATGTTTGGCTATTGCCGAGAATAAAGAAGATGCTTATAAATATACCGCAAAAGGGAACCTCGTTGCTGTTATCAGTAACGGTACAGCTGTATTAGGCTTAGGTGATATCGGCGCTCAAGCAGGCAAGCCTGTGATGGAAGGAAAAGGTTTACTGTTCAAAATTTTTGCTGATATTGATGTATTTGACATCGAGGTTGACACCAAAAACGTAGACGAGTTCGTTAAAATCGTAAAAGCATTGGAACCAACTTTCGGAGGTATCAACCTGGAAGATATCAAGGCTCCTGAATGTTTTGAAATTGAGCGTCGCCTAAAAGAGGAAATGAATATCCCGGTCATGCACGATGATCAGCATGGTACAGCGATCATTTCAGGTGCAGCCTTGATCAATGCCTGTGAGATTATCGGAAAAGATATCTCGAAAGTAAAAATTGTTGTCAATGGTGCCGGTGCAGCTGCGATGTCCTGTACAGCCATGTATATTTCCGTTGGCGCAAGCAAAGAAAACATTGTGATGCTTGACAGTAAAGGTGTCATTCGTACGGATAGAGAAAATCTTGATAGTATGAAAGCACAATATGCTACAGATCGTGATATCCACACCCTAGCAGATGCTGTCAAAGGCTCCGATGTGTTTATTGGTTTATCTGCCGCGGATGTCATGTCAGCAGAGATGTTGTTGACTATGGCTCCTAATCCGATTGTTTTGGCGATGGCCAATCCAAATCCAGAAATTGCCTACGATTTAGCGATGGCTACCCGTAATGATATTATCATGGGTACTGGCCGTTCGGATTATCCAAATCAAGTGAACAATGTATTGGGTTTCCCTTACATTTTCCGGGGAGCTCTCGATGTCCGTGCAACAGCAATTAATGAGGAAATGAAAATTGCCGCTGTACGTGCTATCGCTGATTTGGCAAAACAACCCGTTCCTGAAGAAGTTAACCAAGCATACAACACCAGCAATTTAAAATTCTCTGAAGAGTATATCATCCCTAAGCCTACCGATCCGCGTTTGATCACAGAAGTTTCTATGGCTGTTGCAAAAGCAGCGATCGAATCTGGAGTAGCAAAAACGGCGATCGAAGATTGGGATAAATACCGTGATGCACTGCGTAAACGTCTTGGTAAAGATGATGCGATCATGCGCAACTTAACAATGGCCGCTAAAAGAGATCCAAAACGTGTTGTGTTTGCCGAAGCTGATAATTACAAAACGTTACGTGCCGCTCAAATCGTAAAAGAGGAAGGTATTGCGATCCCGATTCTATTAGGTAAGAAAGACAAAATCCAACGTTTGATCCATGAATATGCCTTCGAATTGGATGGTGTAGAAATTATTGATCCGATTGCTGAGGTTGATGGTGAAACAGAGCGTTCAAAAAAATTCATCGAACACCTTTACAATAAAAGACAACGTAGAGGAATCTCCCTGTACGATGCACGCAAATTGATGTTCGACCGCAACTATTTTGGTGCTTCTTTGGTTGAATTTGGCGAAGCTGATACCTTGATTTCTGGTATGACCAAAAATTATGCAAACACCATTCGTCCAGCATTGCATGTTATCGGTGCTAAACCAGGCAGCCGGGTAGCAGGTATGTATATGATGTTAACCAAAAAAGGTCCTATTTTCATGGGGGATACAACCGTGAATGAGGATCCTACAGCACAAGAATTGGCGGATATCACGTTACTTTTGGACAAAGCTGTTAAACGCATGAATATCCAACCTCGTATTGCTTTATTATCGTATTCTAACTTCGGGTCAAGTGAAGGAAAAACACCAACGAAAGTAAGAGCAGCGGCACAGATTTTACATGAACAACATCCTGACATCATCGCTGATGGTGACCTGCAAGCTAACTTCGCCCTGAATAGTGATATGCTGACAGCCAATTTCCCATTCAGCTGTCTAAATGGACAATCGGCAAATACACTTGTTTTCCCTAACCTGGAATCAGGTAATATCGCCTATAAACTATTACAAGAAGTCGGTGAAGCAGAAGCTGTAGGTCCTATTCTTTTGGGGATGAACAAACCGATCCATGTCCTACAATTGGATAGCTCTGTACGTGAAATCGTCAATATGGTGACCATTGCTGTAGTTGATGTTCAAGCACATCTCAAAAATTTATAGAATCGCTTAAAATCTTCCTATATTCGTAATACTATGTACGAATATTTCAATGGAAAATTAGCATATAAAGCCCCCACTCACGTTATCATTGACGTGAGTGGGATTGGCTACTATGTTCACATCTCTCTCTATACCTTTTCCCAAATCAAGGATCAGGAAAACTGTAAATTATTTATTTCATTGCAAGTCCGCGAAGACTCCCATACACTATATGGCTTTGCATCCGAAGGTGAAAAAAAACTGTTTGAGAATCTGATCTCTGTTTCGGGCATCGGCCCCAATACGGGCCGGATGATTTTATCGTCCAACACGCCTGATGAAATACAATCAGCCATTGCCAACGGCCAGGTGGCCTTAATCCAAAAAATCAAAGGTATAGGTCCTAAAACTGCACAGCGTCTGATATTGGAACTTCAAGATAAATTGAAAAAGCAAGGCGGGGATGCCCTTTCAACCACCATTCAGTCACAGTCCATACCGGACGAAGCTTTATCTGCACTGGTGATGTTAGGATTTAACAAAGTCGCTGCCCAGAAAGTACTGAATACCATTTTAAAAACAGAAAGCGGTCTTTCGGTGGAGGCTATGATCAAATTAGCACTAAAGAGGCTTTAAGGAAGCACAGTATTTGTTACAATACGGTTTTGCTAAATCGTATTTATTCTTTTATTTTTAGGGCTTCTTATTTCAGTTATAATCACACACATGAAAAAACTATTTTCGCTTGCGCTCGCTTTAAGTTTAGGAGCAGTATTATTTGCGCAGGAAAAAAAAGATGTCACATTAAACATTGTACCTCTACCGCAACAGGTCCAAATCAAAAATGGATCATTTAACATCAATGGAAACACCAAAATTGCTTTTGATAGCGATGAAGACAAAAAAGTTGCCGCTTTATTGCAGGATTTTTTAAAAAGCAACTACAACCTCAATTTATCCCTCGTGAAATCGGTGGGCAAAAATAGCATCTATTTCTCATCTAAAAATGCAAAACCAAGCAATAAAGAAGCCTACGAACTTAACATTGCTTCCGATCAAATTACGGTCAAAGGAAAAGAAGCAGGCTTGTTTTATGGCATGCAATCGCTGATTCAACTGCTTCCTGTCGATAAAAAAGCGAGCATCGAAATTCAACAGGCTTCCATTCAGGATGAGCCTCGTTTTGCATACCGCGGACTACATCTTGATGTCGGCCGTCATTTCTTCCCCGTATCATTTGTGAAGAAGTACATTGATATTTTGGCTTCTTACAAGTTAAATACTTTTCACTGGCATTTGACCGATGATCAGGGATGGCGCATGGAGATTAAATCTCACCCTAAGCTGACGCAAATCGGCGGTTACCGCAACCAAACACTGTTAGGAAACTACAAGACTGACGGTGACTACGATAATACCCCTTATGGTGGTTTCTATACCCAAGACCAGATCAAAGAAGTCGTGGCTTATGCAAAATCAAAGTATGTCACCGTCATCCCTGAAATTGAAATGCCGGGTCATGCCCTTGCTGCACTTTCGGCTTACCCAGAGCTCGGCTGTGGCGATAAACCAGGGCCCTATACTGCAGCGCAGACATGGGGTGTATTCGACGATGTATTCTGTGCTGGAAAAGAAGAAACATTCAAGCTATTGGAAGATGTTATTGACGAAGTGATCCCATTGTTTCCAAGCGAGTACATTCACATCGGCGGCGATGAATGCCCTAAAACAAGATGGAAAACTTGTCCATATTGTCAAAAAAGAATCAAAGATAACAATCTCAAAGATGAGCATGAATTGCAGAGCTATTTTATTCAACGTATGGAAAAATACATCAATAGCAAAGGCAAACGTATTATTGGATGGGATGAGATCTTAGAGGGTGGATTAGCCCCAAATGCGACTGTCATGAGCTGGCGTGGAGATCAAGGGGCTATTGATGCGGCAAATCAAGGCCACGATGTCATCATCACAGCGAATAGTTATGGCCTTTACTTTGACCATAAACAAGGTGCTGATCAAAATAGAGAACCATTGAGCATTGGTGGTCTGTCGACCTTGCGTAAAGTGTATACCGCGGATCCTATGCCTACCAAAATCTCCGAAAATAACAAAAAGCACGTTTTGGGTGTGCAAGCGAATATCTGGACGGAATATATTGGTTCTTCAAACAAAGTAGAATTTACAATCTTACCACGCGTGTTGGCACTTTCGGAGATCGCATGGACACAACCTGAAAAGAAAAACTGGAAAAACTTCTCAGAACAACGTGCGGCACGCCAATTGGCAAAGATCGATCAGACGAGCACATTCTACCGTGTACCGGAGGTATATGGTATCGTTGACACGACGATATACGCATCAGAATATACCATCCGGGATTTAAAACCATCTGTCGAAGGAGCAAAAATTTATTATACCCTAGACAACTATGATCCTTCAGAATTGGATCTTGAATACACCGCCCCAGTAAAAGTCACCGTTCCAAACAGTAAAGAGCGTGTATTTAAAGCCGTGGTTGTGACACCTTCTGGAAAAAGGAGCAATTACATTCGGGTAAACATTATCAATACAAAGAAATAATATCACACTGTTCATGCGAAAGCGCTAATATTCTGTTAACTTTGAACAGGTATTAGCGCTTTTTTATTACAGTGTTATATCATCACAAGAATATAAAACGAATTTTTATGGCTGAGGATCTATCAATTGCCAAAGGCAGCAAAGAGGAACAATATCAAAATTTACTTCCACAGATAGGTGGATTGCTACAGGGAGAAAATAATCAGATTGCCAACCTAGCCAATATCGCGGCAGCGTTAAAGGAACAATTTAGTTTTTTTTGGGTTGGTTTTTATCTGGTAGATAGTGTAGACGAGCTTGTCCTTGGCCCCTTTCAAGGTCCCGTTGCCTGTACACGTATAAAAAAAGGAAGAGGAGTATGCGGCGGAGCTTGGGCCCAGGCGAAAACGCTTATCGTACCCGACGTGGATCAATTTCCCGGACATATTGCCTGCAGTTCACTATCACGGTCTGAAATCGTATTGCCGGTATACAAACAGGGAGCAATTATCGGTGTACTTGATATCGACAGCAGCGAATTGGATAGCTTCGACGAAATTGACGAAAAATACCTTACCAAAGTCTTGCAACTATTGGACCCCCTTATTCAATAGATAGCAAAGTGATCGAGGCGGATTTACAATTCATATTGATTACAGGGGGACCTTCGGTAAATTGTTCTACGAAGTTCTTTAAAACCTTGTTATTGTAATTCCCAAATTTTGACAAGCTTATCGTCACTGACACTAAAGAAATACTGGCCATCCTCAGACCATATCCCCGCGTTGACGGATAAATGGTGGCCGTCCTGCATTTTGTCACGGCTCATATTTTTCAATAGGGCAAAATCAGCATTAGACCAAAATTTAAGTGATTTATCCCGGCTTACTGTCGCAAAAAATGGTTCAAAAGGATGTGGATAAATCCCATAGACGGTGAACAAATGTGGCACAAAGGAAAAGTTATTACTTAATTGGTTCACGTCCGAAATGATAAGCTGGGCATCTCTTCCGCCGCTTAGCAGCTGGTTTTGAAGGAAAGCCAAGGAGGTTGTAGGCAAGCTATGCAACTTTTTGCGATCGATGACATGGAAGTCTTGGCTATCCAACAAATATACCCAACCATCTTTATCGCCCAAAGCAATCTTGGTTTCATCCCCATTAACGGCGATACTCCGCACCGTTGTTTGGGACAGCTGTAATTCGTAAATAGATTTGTATGTTGCAAGTTCAATAACATACAATCGTCCTTCTTCCCCTACAGCGAGCAGTTCATTTTTTTTCTGGATATAGGAAAGTGCAAAGATAGCCTTATTACCGAGCTGCAAACTCGCTACAAGTTTTTGTTTTTGTACATCCACGAAAAGAAGCTTTCCCTCACGCTGCGCAATCACCAGGATCGTTGTTCCAGGTATTAATTTTAAAGCATACACCGAGGAGGTTACTGCACATAGGATACGCTTAAAGCCATTCTTTTCAATATCCCATTCAACCACCCCCTTATCGTTACCACCTGTAAAAAAAGTATGTGGATCGTATCCCTTTTCTACACAAAAAATTGGGTTTTGATGCCCCGGTAACGTCGCTCTTAATTTAATATCCATAATCATCTATTCAAATTCTCCGGGTGATAACCGGAAAGTTATTCTTCGCTTAGCCTGCTTGCCCAATCAATTTAAGTTCCCCGACTCCAAACAAAAGTTAGAAAACGATAAAAAAATGAAGTGCAGCATATTTACAAATATACTGCACTTCTAAGACTATTTTGTCATATTACCTTAAAGCCTCGCCCGATTCTTAGATTCCATCAAGTTTCTATCCGTATGATTCGGAGCAAGTGTATCTTTGATTCAATAGCGAACTTATGAAAACAACGTTATTGATGTCTGCTTTCCAAATTCTTAGCGATTGTTTCCAAAGAAAACCCCTTCTCACGAAGCAGTACGATCAAATGGAACAACAGGTCGGAAGTTTCATTGATAAAATCAGTCTCGGTTTCTGTTAAGGCCGCAATAACTGTTTCAACGGCTTCCTCACCCACTTTTTGAGCGATTTTATTAATCCCTTTGGAACGCAGACGATTAACATAGGATTCATCAGAAGGATTTTCGTAACGATGATTTACAATACGTTCCAGTTCCAAAATAAAATTCTGATTGAAATCTGTATTGAAACAACTCCGGCTTCCCGTATGACAAGTTGGTCCCATAGGATCAGCCTTGATCAACACCGTATCTTTATCGCAATCAATATGGATGCTTTTTACATTTAAAAAGTTCCCACTCTCCTCTCCTTTGGTCCAGAGACGATTTTTGCTACGGGAGAAAAAAGTCACGCGCTTCTCAGCCTGTGTTTTTTGCCAAGCCTCTTCATTCATATAACCTAGCATCAACACTTCCAAGGTCTGGGCGTCCTGCACAATCACTGGAACAAGGCCGTCACTTTTTACAAAATCTAACATGGTATTAGTATTTAGTATTGAGATATGAGTATTTAGATCTTACTTGTGTCAACCTAGGGCTTACAAGCTTTGTTCCTACTCCTTACTCATTAATCAATTTTCTTATTCTGCAAGCCCAGATGGCTTACCTAATATTATCATTACTCCTTTATTCTTTGCTACTTTATTCGCTACTATCTAACGACAATACCATTATGGCGTAAAGTATGTTTAAGGTCTGGAATCAATATTTCTCCATAATGGAATACGGAAGCTGCCAATGCGGCATCCACATTGGTTTGTTGAAATACATCGACAAAATGCTGTTGGTTGCCTGCTCCACCCGATGCAATCAAAGGAATATGGATGCGATCGTTTACAGCTTTTAAGAATCCGTTGTCAAATCCATTCTTTGTTCCATCATGATCCATCGATGTGAGCAAAATTTCTCCAGCACCGCGTTCTTGCGCTTCGAGGATCCAATCCAGCGTATTGATCTCTGTCTTGATACGCCCGCCACTTAGATGGACAAAATCCTGGCTTTCAATAGATCTCGTATCGACAGCGACCACAACAAACTGCGCACCAAACGCGGCTGCCATTTGATTAATCAGGTCCGGATTACGTACCGCAGCTGAATTGATAGATATCTTGTCAGCCCCCGCATTTAATAGAATGTCGGCATCTTTGATTTCGTTGATACCGCCACCAATTGTAAAAGGGATATTTACCTGGCGAGCCACCGCTTTCACGAGGTCGATTGTGGTCTTGCGCCCTTCATGTGTAGCTGTAATATCTAAAAATACAAGTTCATCAGCTCCTTGCTGGGAGTATTCATAGGCGAGTTCGACAGGATCGCCTGCATCGCGCAGATCGACAAAATTGACTCCCTTGACAGTACGTCCATCTTTAACATCCAAGCAGGGAATTATCCGTTTTGCCAACATGTTAAAATCTGATTAATGATTTAAGATTCCAGTCTTTGACTTCATCGATAGAGATCCGATTCTCATAGATTGCTTTTCCAACAACTACTGATTCCACTCCGCCCAATTCCTGAAGCTTTTGAATGTCATCCATCGAACTGATACCTCCTGAAGCAATTAATTTGATGATCGGTGAATGGTTTAACAATTTTTGATACAATTCCACACCTGCACCGCCTAATTTACCATCTTTACTAATATCAGTACAAAGAAACCTAAAAAATCCCAGTGCTAAGCATTTATCAATATACTCGATCAATTTAATTGGTGAGCTTTCTAGCCAGCCCGAGTATTTAATCACTTCGTCCAATACGTCAATTGCAATCACAATATGATCCGCGTATTTTACCTGCCCTTCATTTAGCGTTGCAAGTTCTTCCAAAAAAGAAGGATTTGTGATCGCTTGTGTGCCAACAATAACCCGGTATACACCAGCGTCGACCAATTCCTTCACCTTTTCAATACTTCTGACGCCACCGCCGTACTGAATTTTCATTTCTGTCTTCTGAATGATATCAAACAAATATGCCTGATTACTAAAATCTCCTTTGGCACCATTTAGATCTATGATATGAACCAGTTCGGTGCCATTTGCATGGTAATTTTCTATTTGAGCTTCTAAACTAATATCATATGTTGTAACGTCGTCATAGTTACCCTCTCTTAAGCGGACAACTTTTTTGTCCAATACGTCAATTGCTGGGATGATATACATAATAGAATATTTTTAGTCTAATTGAATTGTTGAAAAATTGAGCAATAACTGCTCACCTGCCTTTCCCGACTTCTCCGGGTGAAATTGTACGCCAAAGAAATTATCTTTGGAAATTGCTGCTGAAAATGGTAATCCATAATCACATTTAGCAGCAGTGAATGCCGTGTCGTATTCGATATAATACGAATGCACAAAATAAAAGTAGCTCTGATCTTCTATATTCGCAAATAAAGGATTATTTGCTTGTATTGAAATACTATTCCAACCCATATGGGGCACTTTTCCCGCTACTCCGGCCTCAAAATGTAACGTTTTCAGCGGGAACAACTTCAGCATCTCAGCCTCCCCTTCCTCAGAATAATCCGTCAACAACTGCATGCCAACACAGATACCTAGAACAGGTTTACGGAGTTCTTTAATATAAGGCACTAACCCTGACTCACGCAATTTATTCATGGCTGCTCCGGCATGGCCTACGCCTGGAATGATAATACGATCGTAAAGATCAATCTCCTCCGCCGTATTAATCATACCATAGGACAGCCCTACCCGCTCTAGCGCAGCAGTTAAGGAAAAGATATTTCCAGCGCCGTAATTAATAATTCCTATCATTTTTGAGATTTGAGTATTGAGACTTGAGTATTAAGACTTTGGAGCCACAAGCTTACGCTTTATGCCGTCATCCTTAGTCTTTACGCATTGATTCTCCTTTTTAATTAAACAAAACTACAAAACTCCCTTTGTACTTGGTAATTGCATATGATCCGCATCCCGACGTACCGCTTTCTTTATTGATTTGGCAAAAGCTTTAAAAATTGCTTCGATCTTGTGATGCTCATTATCCCCTTCGGCTTTGATATTTAGATTTGATCTAGAGGCATCAGAAAAGGATTTAAAGAAATGGAAAAACATTTCTGTTGGCATATCACCTATTTTCTCCCGCTTAAATTCCGCATCCCATACGATCCAGTTTCGCCCGCCAAAATCTAGTGCAACCTGAGCCAAACAATCATCCATCGGCAGTGTATACGAGTAGCGTTCAATACCACGTTTGTCGCCCAAAGCCTTCAAAAACACCTCGCCTAGGGCAATCCCTGTATCTTCGATGGTATGGTGTTCATCAATATGAAGATCTCCCTTTGCTTTTATCGTTAAATCCAGCGCGCCGTGTCTCGCTAATTGATCCAACATGTGGTCAAAGAATGGCAGCCCAGTTTCAATTTCTGATTTCCCGGAGCCATCCAAGTTCAACTGAATAAAAATATCAGTTTCATTTGTCTTACGATGATGTTCGGCAGTACGCGTGCCAAGCTTAAGAAATTCGTAGACTGTCTTCCAGTCTGTTGTTTCCAAAGCCACCACTTTCGGATCAATGTCGACGTTCTCCAACACACCCAATTGATCATTGGCACGCAGCCATATTGCCTTGGCACCAAGATTTTGCGCGAGCTTCACATCATTGACACGGTCACCGATAACGAACGATTCACTTAAATTATATTTTGACGGATCGAAATATTCACCGAGCATACCAATACCCGGTTTACGTGTATCGGCATTTTCGTGTGGAAAAGTCTTATCTATATGTTCTTTGGCAAATACTACACCCTCTGCTGCAAACGTATCAATCACAAAATGATGTACGGGCCAGAAGTTTTCTTCCGGATGGGAAGATGTCCCCAGGCCATCTTGGTTAGAAACCAAGATCAATTCAAAATCCAGCTCCTTCGTGATACGTGGCAGGTACTGCAACGCACCCGGATAGAATTTTAATTTTGCGAAAGAATCGATCTGCTCATCTTCCGGCTCCAAAATTAACGTTCCGTCACGGTCTATAAACAGTACACGTTTTAAGTTATCAGGCATAGTATTATTTATTGATTTGATTAAGTTTTTCTAATAATATTTGATTCTCCGCAGGCGTTCCAACTGTGATCCGCAAACAGCCCTCACAGAGTTCTACTTTAGACCGATCTCGGACAATGATTCCATATTGAACCAAGTAGTCGTACACTTGTCTGGGTTGCTCCATTTTAACCAAAATAAAATTGGCATCGGAAGGTGTGATATGTTGCACGTAATCCAGTTCAAGGAGTTGGCGTACAAGTTTATCACGCTCTGCTACCGTTTCTTTGATCCAGTCGTTGACTTGATCCACATTATTCAACGCCTCCAACACAATATCCTGTGTTGCTTGATTAATGTTATAAGGGGGTTTAATTTTATTATAAACCGCTATAATCTCTTTACTTGCAAATGCCATGCCCAATCGCAACGCAGCAAGTCCCCAGGCTTTGGATAAAGTTTGTAATACCACTAAGTTAGGATATTCAGCCAATTCCTGCGTAAATGATTTCACAGCTGAAAAATTAATATAAGCTTCATCAACCACAACTAATCCCTGAAAATTATTCAATATTGTTTCTATATCCTGACGTCGGATAGAATTTCCAGTGGGATTATTGGGCGAACAGATAAAAATTAACTTAGTACGGGTATCTATGGCATTCGCGATTCCATCCAAATCCAACTGATAGTCTGGGGTAAGGTTTACTTTCCTGAACGCTACATCGTTGATATTTGCGGACACTTCGTACATGCCATAGGTCGGTGGAACGAGGATAACATTGTCCACGCCTGGTGTACAAAATGCGCGGTACAAAATATCAATAGCCTCATCACTTCCATTGCCCAAAAAAATATTTTCAGATGGAACACCTTTTATTGTTGAAAGTTTTGCTTTGACTTGATGTTGGAGTGGGTCTGGATATCGGTTGTAATCATGGTTTAGTGGGGATCCAAAAGGATTTTCATTGGCATCAATCAAAATAGATGCATCCCCTTTAAATTCATCTCTTGCGGACGAATACGGTACGAGCTTCTTGATATTTTCCCGTAATAGGTTGTTTAAGTTGAATGGATTATCCATTATAAAAAAATTAGAGCCGTAAACTTAGATAAATTGTTTATCAAATGCAATATAATAAGCAATTTATTCGCAGAAGACTGTCCCTGACCGGTAGACATGGTTGTGTACAAATTATCCTTTTCCCGTTGAGCAAAAAAGGATCGATTAAAAGGGGATGTCAACAAGAAGCGCAATAAAAACTACACTGAAAACCACTTACCTTCAACTGAGAGTTCGGTATTTGGGAATACCGTTCGGGCTTCTTCCAATAGCGGCCCCAGGTCGCGGTACCGAGCAGAGTAATGGCCTAGCAATAATTTCTTTGCATGGCTTTCTTTTGCGATTTCCCCCGCCTCCAAAGCTGTTGTATGAAAGGTTTCCTTTGCCCGGTCTACCATATCATGCAAAAATGTAGATTCATGGTATAGGAGATCAGCATGCTGAATATAGGACAAATAACCGCCCGTACGCACTGTATCTGAACAATACACGTAACTTCTAGACTTGGGAGCAGGTAAGCTCAATTGATCTGCCGGATAAACTTTCCCTTTTTCGTCGACATAATCAAGCCCTTTCTTAATGGCAGGGTAATACACCGTTGGAATATTTAACGCTTGGACCACATCACCAAGCAAGGTTCGGGCCCTAGGTCCCTCATCAAAACGAAAACCTGTGCAGGCTATACGATGTATTAAAGGGAAAGTGCTTATTTTTAATGTCCGATTTTCAAAGATAATACCGGGCTCTTCGGGTGATATCGGATGAAAAATAAGATTATAACGTAAGACTGTTTCAGAATGCAGAAATTGGATATCCAAAATCTCCTTCAAGGCGGCCGGTCCATACAAATGAAGATCACTTTTGCGGCCAACGAGGTGCATCGAAGAGAGCAGCCCCACCAATCCTAAATAATGATCTCCATGTAAGTGGCTAATAAAAATATGTGCAATGCGATTGCTTTTAATACCGTATCGGCTCAACTGCATTTGTGTACCCTCACCGCAGTCTATTAAAAACAATTGTTCATTAAAGTTCAACACTTGGCTAGTCGGATGCCGATCAAACATTGGTGTCGCCGAACTATTTCCTAATATTAGAACTTCAAACTTCATATTAATCCTCGATTGTCCCGCGGTATTCAGATTCCAATTCGTGTGCAAAGATCAAATCTTCAGCAACCTTCAGCGATGGCGCAATTTTTAACGATTTATCCAAATGTGATACACGGACCATATCCATTAATTTAGGGCAAAGATTAACCAAAATAAATACCCCGCCAACAGATTGACATAAACGGTGCGCCAGTATGCCCAAACGTATACCAACTTCATCCGTCTTCTGGACATGAATCATATCCAGTACGATATTACGTTGACCAATTGTATTGCGCAACAAAAACTCCCCTTTAAGTTTAGCTGCATTCTCCGCATCTATCACTTCGACATGAGGCTCTATGACAATATAGCGATCATGTTTATCAATAGTATACTTCATAAGTCTATCTCCTTAGTTTGAGGATACAATGTACTAATAATTTAGCTCTTTTAAGGCCTTTGTCACATTTCTTTCCACACGTTCCAAGACATTTTCTTGATCCGGATAAACAAATTTTTCACCCACGATATGCTCATATAGCTCAATGTAGCGTTCGGAAATTGAGGCAATGATTTCATCTGTCATCTCAGGCACAACCTGTCCATCTTTACCTTGAAAACCATTATCAATCAACCATTTTCGAACAAACTCCTTTGACAATTGCTTTTGAGCTTCCCCGTTTTCCTGGCGTTCTTGGTATCCATCCGCATAGAAATAACGGGAAGAATCTGGTGTATGAATCTCATCGATCAACACTATTTTACCATCTTTTTTTCCAAATTCATATTTGGTATCCACCAAGATCAACCCTCTTTGTGCTGCAATTTCGGTTCCGCGTTGAAACAAAGCTTTGGTGTACCTCTCCAGTTGCACGTAATCTTCTTCACTCACAATACCTTTTTTCAGAATATCTGCACGTGAAATATCCTCATCGTGACCTACGGCGGCTTTGGTCGTTGGTGTAATAATTGGCTCAGGCAATTTATCATTCTCCCTCAATCCTTCAGGAAGAGACTCGCCACAAACCTCACGTTTACCCGCAGCATACTCACGCCAAGCATGTCCAGACAGATACCCACGGATAACCATTTCTACTTTAAACGGTTCACACATTTGACCTATCGTCACACTGGGATCTGGTACTGATACGACCCAATTTGGAATGATATCAGCTGTCGCTTTTAAAAATTTAGCTGCAATTTGATTCAACACCTGTCCTTTGTAGGGAATAGGTCGAGGGAGTACCACATCAAATGCCGAAATACGGTCAGAAGCTACCATCGCCAGGTAGGTATCGGCAATCGTATACACGTCACGTACTTTTCCTCTGTAAAAAGCAGTTTGATTCTCGAAATTGAAATTTGTTTCTTTTATAGCGTTCATGTTCAAAGTAAAATTCAAATAATATAATTAAATAATCAATGTTGGCTCTCGTTCATCTCAATGAATCCATTCCACTTAACTATTCGTTTATGCCTATACTTAACAGCATAGATAAGTACAGATATTGTGCCCTTTTTAGGCTATATCGAATATCCAGATTGACATCAGTATCATTCCTTTGCGATCATGGGTATTTCAAGGATCGGTGTCACCACGAACAATTTAAATATCGCCGTATGCTTCCAAAATTCGTCGCACCAATTTATGACGAACCACATCGCCACCGCTTAGGTGGATAATATCGATACCTTCAATATTTTCCAGCAAACGGATCGACGTTGAAAGTCCGGACTGATTCTTTTTAGGAAGATCCACCTGCGTCATATCTCCGGTGACAATAAATTTTGCGGTAGGCCCCATACGAGTCAAAAACATCTTTAACTGCATATCAGTAGCATTTTGAGCTTCATCCAAAATGACAAAACAGTTATCAAGTGTACGGCCCCTCATAAATGCCAATGGTGCAACCTCGATAGTACGATTTTCTAAATATCCTTTTAATTTCTCTGCTGGAATCATATCGTCTAGCGCATCGTAAAGTGGCCTCAAATACGGGTCTACCTTTTCTTTTAGGTCACCGGGCAAGAAACCGAGATTCTCGCCAGCTTCTACCGCTGGTCTTGTCAAAATAATCCGTTTGATTTCCTTATTGCGAAGTGCCCTGACAGCAAGTGCGACAGCGGTGTATGTCTTCCCCGTCCCTGCTGGACCAATGGCAAATAAGATATCATTTTTTGAAATACTATCGACCATCCGTCGCTGATTGGCTGTCCGTGCGCGGACAATCAAACCATTGGGTCCATAAACTATTGGCTCAGAACCAAAAGTGGCTTGCTTGGCAGCATTTTCCTTTTCCTGTTGGGCGGCAGAACCTGCACTTGCCCCAAGGAGGTTTTCAAAATCCAACAAGGTAATGTTGTTAAATTTCTCAAGGTGAGCCATGACTTCCTTAAACGATTGCTCAAAAAGCTCCAACTCCTTCGCATCACCTAACACTTTCATTTCACTTCCACGAGCTACAATCCGCAGTTTTGGGAATTGCTTCTTTAAATAATCAAAGTGCTCATTGTCTGCTCCCCATAATATGGGCAAATTCAGACCATCTAATGCAATTAGTAATTCGTTCAAATTTTATCCTATTTTAGAATTAATTAGATTGTAGCTATCACGCAATAGCTCTTATGCGTAATACTATTCAAAATTAACGTATTCTAACGAGAAAATAGACCATACCAAAGAGATTTTTGCAAAAAGAAAACCAAATTATTTTTTTTGCATTTTATACCTAAGTTTTGCTTTTAAAAGTGGATCTTCAGGGTACGCAAATCGATTCTTTACAATAGAAACCGAAGCTATGTTTGTGTGTATCAACCGGAAAAAGATATATTCAAAATAAGTTCTTCAATTAGCTTTACAAATCAGCTGATAAATAGTAATTTTGCTCTCTATTTAAATAGATTTTTTAGCATCCGAACAAGTAAGCAACAGAAGATCTATTTCTATTCATTCAAAAAGGGAATTCGACAGCAATTCGGTCTACTTTAGATTATAATGGCAGTAATTACGTTAACAACAGATCTAGGACATAAAGATTTTTATCAAGCTGCGCTAAAAGGGAGCCTTTTAACGCAGTTGTCTGATGTTAATATTGTCGATATCACTCACGAGATTCCAGCATTCAATATTCCACGCGCAGCCTTTGTACTTGGTAATGCGTATCATTACTTCCCCAAGGGGACGGTTCATATCATTGGTATCAACACCTTGTTTCATGAAGAATCCAAATACATTGGCATGAAATACAAGGATCATTATTTTGTCGGAGCGGACAATGGCATTTTCAGTTTGCTGCTAAATGGAAATGAACCTCAGGAATTATATGAACTCAATCTGATGCAGGACCTGAGATACCTTCATTTTCCCCTCGCCGATATTCTTTCAAAATCAGCCTGTCATATTGCAAAAGGAGGAAAACTGAAAGATGTGGGCACACCGATGCATCAACTGATCGAAAAAGTTACGTTACAGCCGATCTTTGATAAAGATATGATCCGAGGCAATGTCATCTACGTTGACGCTTTTGGCAATGCCATTACCAATATTTCAAAAGACCTTTTCAATAAAGTGCAAAAAGGGCGAAATTTCATCTTGTATTTCAAGCGCAACGAAACGATTACCAACCTCTCCTGGCATTACAATGAGGTCGGCGAAGGCGAAAAATTATGTCTCTTTGGTATCAGTAATTATCTGGAAATTGCCATCAATAAGGGTAATGCAAGCCAACTTTTGGGGCTACACGACGATGATTCTAATGTCATCCGTATCGAATTTAAAGATTAATTTCATAAATTCATTTCTAGAAATTGTTGATTTGTTTGTACCCACTCCCAAGTAGGGATTCGTCCTACAACAGTCACACAGGTAATTTATTGTACTTTATCAGCGCAATGGGTGCCCACAAATCAAAGCAATTTTAAGCAAACTTAATATCAGATTGATTGGTCCATTGTTTATGAAGTTTTTAACATACACGCTATTATCTTTTCTTCTATTTTTTAACCTGGGGTATTTGATAGCCCAGGAAAATGCAGATTCCAGTGCTTTTGAAGTACAGCGTAAACGTGTCAATAGCCTTCTTGAGGCTAGACAGCAGAAGTTCGGAGCCTATGACACAAGCCTCACCCAGAAAACAGGACTTTTTGGGCTGTTTAAATCCAAGGGCGATATGCAAAAAAGTATCGATATCCTCAAGGATGTCGTGATCACGGATAACAATATCTTTTTGGAAACCCAGCAGCTGCTCAAAATCAAAGATTTCGAAAAAGACAAATACCGGCAGATGGCCAGCGAATATGATAAGCAGATCTCAGCCTACATGGGCACAATCAACAAGCTTCAGAATGAAAATGAAAGACTTAGAACACAATTAGACAAATCATCCGGAAACGGACTGTCCGGCAATGTGTGGCTTTACCTTGCTCTGCTCGTCATCATTGTGCTAGCGGTCTTATTGTTTCGTAGCCGTACACAAAAACCAGTCCTCACCCCTAAAAATACGGACTAGCACGTTGTGCCTTAGCATCTACAGCGGTGACATGTACCCCAAAAGTTGGTCAAATGACAACTTTAGTTGGTTAAAACCAACTAAAAGCCAAAAAATTGACCAAAGTATGATAGCAAAATATTTTTAATCTCTTTACATTTGTCCTCGCAACAAAACATTGAAGTAGCGGATTATGGCAAGAGGTTTC
>JAQZAZ010000084.1 GCA_029239355.1 Sphingobacterium sp. | reverse complement strand
CGAATCTCCTTTTTCAGCAGCTTATCCAATGATCGTCCTGGGGCCAAAATCCTGGTTTACAAATATCCATTATCGCTTAAATCCAAACAACAGCACTGCGGCGAATTTAAAAACCATCGAAGCTATCTTTAAGAAATTCAATCCGGAATATCCATTTGAGTATAAATTCATCGACGAAAATTTTGAAGCTAAATTCAAGGAAACGCAGTACATTGGGACGATTTCAATGCTATTTTCAGGCTTGACCATCTTTATTTCCTGTCTTGGTCTACTCGCCTTGATCGCATATATGGCTGAGACACGTATGAAAGAAATCGCGGTTCGCAAAGTCCTCGGAGCAAGTGTGACACAGGTAACTTCATTGCTGTCGGTAGACTTCATTAAATTAGTGATTATTGCTATTCTGATAGCCTCACCGATTGCCTGGTGGATAATGGACAAATGGTTGCAGGATTATAGCTACCGCATCCAGATTCATTGGTATTATTTTGCTATTGCAGGACTAATGGCGATATTAATCAGTATGGCCACCATAAGTTACCAAGCCATTAAGGCCGCACTTAGCAATCCGGTGAATAGTCTGAGGAATGAATAAACAATAATAACAACCAATACGATCCCATTATGATAAAGAATAATTTAAAAATAGCGTGGCGGAATCTAAGAAGAAATTCTTCCACCTCGATCATCAATATCACTGGGTTAGCCTTGGGGATTGCGATCTGCTTACTGATAAGCCTATATGTTGCTGATGAGTTCAGCTTTGACCGGTTCAATACAAATGCGGATCGAATTGTACGTGTCGTCTTTCGGGGTACGGTACAAGGGGGAACGATGAATGAGGCACATGTTATGCCTCCTGTCGCAGCCACAATGAAGGCTGAATTAGCCGAAGTACAGGAAACAGCACGCTTGAGACAAGCTGGAGCCCCCTTATTTATGGTTGGTGATAAGGTTTTTCGTGATGAACAGATGGCCTATGTTGATGCCTCCTTCTTTAAAATATTTACCTTGCCTCTTATCAAAGGTGATGCTAATACCGCCGCGAAGATGCCCAATACTGCGGTAATATCTGAATCTATGGCACGCAAATATTTTGGAACAACAGATGTTGTAGGTCGGGATCTCGCCATAAAAGGTGATCAAAATATCCTAAAAATTACTGGGGTAATGAAGGATATTCCCAGAAACTCCCACTTCCATTTTGATATTTTCACCTCAATGACGGCAGTGGAAGACTCCCGTTCAAACTCCTGGATGACATCTGAGTACTATACCTATGCGCTGCTCGCAGAAAATACCTCGTTAAAAAGTCTAGAGAAAAACTTAGCGACCCTATTTGACAAACATGTTGGCGCTCAGTTTATGGCTGGATTCGGAATGAGCTATGAGGATTATAAAAAATCAGGTAATACAATAGGTCTCTATTTACAGCCGCTGACCGATATCCATCTGCGTTCCAATTTTGGCTACGATCTAAGTCCATCTGGTGATATCCGGTATATCTATATTTTTAGTGCTATAGCGCTGTTTATGTTGTTGATCGCGACGATCAATTTTATGAACCTATCAACGGCAAGTGGTTTCCGGAGAAGTCGGGAAGTAGGTGTACGGAAAGTACTCGGTGCCAACAAACAAAGTCTGATCCGTCAGTTTCTATCTGAAGGCATTCTGCTGACCTATCTGGCATTGTTTCTGGCAGTCGGGGTTGTTTTACTGGCTCTTCCCCTATTTAATCAATTATCGGGTAAATCTATTGCAATCCATCAGCTCGATTTCGCCAAAATAATCCCGTTCCTCCTTGCATTCGGCTTATTGGTCGGTCTATTTTCTAGTACTTATTCGGCTTTATATCTAGCAGCATTCAACCCTTTGGTTGTATTAAAAGGACGTTTGTTGCGATCTACAAAACGGTTCAATCTCAGGAGCAGCCTTGTGGTCTTTCAGTTTATTATTTCCGTGGGGCTCATTTTCTGTACTGTAGTTGTTGTCCGGCAGCTCGATTATATGCGGAACATCAAATTAGGCTATGAAAAAGAGAATGTCATTGTGCTCCAGAGCTGGCCCTTGGGAGAAAACGAAAAAACGTACGTCAAGCTATTATCCGCAGACAGCCGCATCAAGCATATTTCCCGCTCATCTTACCTACCTGCTGGAGAAACCAACAACAATAACTTTTTTGTCTATCCGGACGGAAACACCGAAAAATGGGTCAAAACACTACGTTATGATGTAGACGAGGAATATATTGCTGCAATGGGTATGCAGCTTCATGAGGGCCGAAATTTTTCAAAGGCTTTTGGTAACGATACCTTATCCATTATCGTGAATGAAACCGCTGCAAAAGATCTGGGCTGGAAAGGAAAAAGCCTTGGCCGTACATTGACCAATAAGGATAATAAAACCTATCGTGTCGTAGGTGTTGTCAAAGATTTTCATTTTAAATCACTACACGAACCCATCTCGCCCCTGGTCATGGTATTGGGCGATCAGGCTGGGAGTCTGATTGTCAAAACAGAGACAAAAGATACTGAAGCACTGATTCAAAAGTTGAAAGCAGAATACGACGCCTTCCCTTCCGATATTCCATTCAATTATTCTTTCCTCGATGAGCGCTATGCCCAAACCTATCAGGCCGAAGTCAAAACCGGAAAATTGTTGAGCATATTCGCCGGACTGACGATTTTTGTCGCTTGTCTAGGTTTATTTGGATTAGCTATTTTTACGGCAAACCAGCGCCGGAAAGAAATCGGTATTCGTAAGGTCATCGGCGCATCTGTTCCGGGTATTACAGGGATGCTTTCGGCAGAATTTATCAAACTTGTCCTGATCGCCATCGTGATTTCTTCACCAATAGCCTGGTGGGCGATGTACAAATGGCTGGAAAATTTTGCTTACCGCATTGAGATAGAATGGTGGATGTTTGCCGTTGCAGGGCTACTTGCTGTACTGATCGCACTGCTGACAGTGAGTTCACAAGCCATCAAGGCAGCTGTAGCAAATCCGGTTGATAGTTTGAGAGATGAGTAAAAACAAGGTGTCCGCGGGTGTACAATGACTGTCCGATTTCGGACAGTCCACTCAGTAAAAACAATTTTAACAAACTAACAATCAAGACACTATATACTTGGCTAAGGATTTGTATTATCGTACACAAATTAGCAAAAACCGAAGCCTGCATCCAGGCTGTTTGCAGTGACGGAAATAAATCTTATATACGAGTGACAATGACTTTTACCAATTTCAAAATTGCCTGGCGGAATATTCGAAAGAAAAAAATTCAAAACCTGATCAACCTAATCGGATTGACTCTTGGCATTACCTTTTTACTATTGGTCGGGGCCTATGTATGGGATGTTCTACAGGTAAATAGCAAGATCAAAAATATAGATCAGCAATTTTTATTACAGAGCAAATATAAGAAAGAAGGATTTGGGATCAATTTGACTACGATCGGAGCGCTGCCCAAAGCCCTATATGAAGAATATCCAAATTTGGTGGCCAATTATTACCGTATCGATGGATTAACTGGTATTGTAGCCAATGGTGCTACGATTTATGAAGAAGGAATGTCGCTCGGTGATCCCAGTCTTTTGACCATGTTTGGTTTTGAGCTTTTAGCAGGCAATCCGGAGACCGCGCTCAACAATCCTTTTTCTGTGGTGATCACTGACCAGGCTGCTTTAAAATATTTTGGAGACGTAAATGTGCTGGGAAAAACCCTGCAGATTAAAAATTTCAAAGGCGAAAAACATGATTTTGAAATTACTGCGGTCATAAAAACTGCCATACAAAATGCCGTCATGGATCTGACAAAGAATATGCATTCTGATATTTTCCTGCCCATTGCCAACGAAGAATACTTTGGCCGTGCCGTGGATAACTGGAATAATCCTTACATCGTGGGTTATCTTGAATTGAAAGCTGGGGTGACGACACAACAACTGGATTCGGCCATTCAAACACTGGTTCATAAAAATACCGATAAAGAATTTGCCATCGAATATAGTCCTGATCTAAAACCCTTGAAAAGCTATTATCTAGACGATAATCAAGGCGCGGTACGCAAGATGATTCAAACGCTAATCTGGATTGCCGTTTTTATCCTGGTTATGGCGATCATCAACTTTATCAATTTTAGTATTGCACAGCATATTACGCGGTTGAAAGAAATCGGTGTGCGCAAGATTATGGGTTCTTCCAGACTACAATTGGTAAGGCAATTGCTGACAGAATATATCCTTATCGTAGCAATTGCGGCCTTGATCAGTTTGCCCATCTATTGCATCATACGCCCGCTGTTCGCACATGTACTGATGCGCGAGCTGCCCTCTCTAATTAATTTACCGGGCTATTTTTTCGGTTTATTGGGTCTATTGACCGTAGTGGTCGGTATGCTGGCGGGACTGTATCCAGCCATTAAACTGTCCAATATCAAGATACTTCCTTCGGTCAAAAATCAGTTCTCTGCATTGGGTAACAAGCAATTGGTTCGGAAAGTACTCTTGTTCTTTCAGTTCGCTGTTGCACTGCTCCTGTTGGTCTGTACCCTAATTATCTCCAAACAGGTCAATCTATTTATAAACAGTAATTTAGGATACAACAAAGAGTATCTATTGACCGTGCAGGCACCAAGGGACTGGTCCGAAACTGGTATCCGAAAAATGGAGTCCATCCAACATGAGCTGCTGCAGGAATCAGCGGTTAAGTCCGTGAGCCTTTCCTATGAGACACCAGGGCTATTAGGCTTCAATATGCAATCGGCTTTTGGCAAGAATAACGATACAGAGGTACAGGTTCAACGGATTAACAGCGACAGTTACTTTCTGGACACCTATGAAATCCCCTTATTGGCGGGTACCTTTTTACCCAAAAATGCGGTGACTAGTGCCACAAATAGATCCGTTGTGATCAACAAGAAAGCCATGGAAGATTTTGGTTTCGGTAACGCCGAAAATGCGATCGGTCAACAGATCGCCCTGAACGATCCAAAAGATAAAATGACCATTGTAGGCGTCACCGAAAACTTTGTTGCAAATTCTCTTCACCGGGCATCTCCGGCTATTGTCTGGGCAGATATCCATGAAAATTTCCAATACCGATACCTAAGTATCCGTTTAAAACCGGGCCGCCTGTCCAGCGCGGTACAAGGACTGGAAAAGAAATGGAAAGAAGTAATGCCCGATGCACCATTTAAATATCAATTTATGGATGACCGCATCAAAGGTTTATATGAGACGGAACTGCAACTGCATCGGGCAGCACAGATTGCAAGTGCTGTTTCACTTTTGATCGTTGTATTGGGGCTGACCGGTCTGATCTCCCTATCGATCCATCTCCGTAACAAGGAAGTAGGTATCCGCAAAGTACTAGGTGCCTCATTAGCACATTTGATGCTGTTATTTTCGAAGGAATACTATGGCATATTTTTGTTAGCGGTTGTGGTTACAGTACCATCTAGCTATATACTGATGCAACATTGGCTACAGAACTATATCATCCGGATAGAAATCAATGCATTTACCTACCTGTTGCCACTGGGCATACTGCTGAGCGTACTTGGCCTACTGGTAGGCTTCATCGTATTTCGGGCGACCCGGTTTAATCCTGTTGAAAAATTACGGGATGAATAAGAAAAAATAAGCCGTAGGTGTTGTCTTACGCTCGCAAAAAGTGCATTTATTATTGGCCGATTGGGAATGAAAGTTTATAATTGGTGTACCTACGGCTTAGGATCTTTGAAGCAATTTTTAGCTGTTCACTGCGAACAGCTAGAAATTGCTTATTTCTTTTCAGTCGATTTTTCGTGAGCAGCCAAAACATAGCCGAATCCGTATCCAATTTCTTTGCGAACAATCCTTTTCGCCTCGCTACCTTGAAGCAATTCATCTAAAACTAGCATCAGATTTTTAGGCCGTATGTATCGCTTGAGTTCCGCACAACACAAGTTGTGAATCTCATCCGGCTGTCTTTCCTCATTAAAAAATCCTACATCAATTTGCTCATTCAAAAAAATCCTTATTTTTTCAACCTCCTCCGTTGTCGAATTTGTATAAGGATCAATATCGTGACGAGCATCGATTAACTTAAATTCGATTACTTTTTGATTCTGCTCAACATCAACCTTATACAGCTCATAAATAACCCGATCAGCCAATGTAGTCACATGCAATTCATATAAGTTTTTTTGTGATGATAGTTCTACTCCAAACGGCATCATGGAATCCATACTATTTACCTCTAAAACACGATACATGGAAAATAAATCAAAAGCTAGAATTGATTTAATCTTAAACGTTTCAATGCTAGTCATAAAATCCAATGGTTTACCCATTAAAAAGGAAACTTCTTCGGGTGACAAGTGTCGCGAGATACGCTGAAGCAGCATACGATAACATATTAATATCTCTATTTCCTCGCATTTTCTCTTATAGATCTTTGTTATTTGATTTTTCACCTTTTTCATAATTGGCACAATTAATTGTATAGATTTTCAATACAAAGAAATAGAAAAAATTTCAAAAACAAAAACATTTGTATAAATAAAAATAACATTATATATATTTATCTATACATAAGAACAGATTATTAAAATAAAAGGATGACAAAACTAGGCGAATTTTTAGCGAAGAAATCTGTGAATAAATCCCAGATTGCCCGCAAAACTGGATTAAGTAAAGCGAGGATCAATGAATTAACCATGACCGAGACGGCTAAATTACGTTTGGATGAAATGTACTTAATTGCCTTGGCCATCGATACGGATCCGGCCAAAATGATGCTCGAACTCTGCGAACATCTCCAACTGAAAGAGATCGAGGATTAGGATACTTTCCTAGCGCCCTTTAACAAGATGATCTGTGCGGTATTGGACGTAAAACTGTTCGATATCGTACAGACATAAAAGCCAACAAACAAACCAAAATACTAAAAACCAACAACTTAACAAAATGGCAATACAATTGACTTCAGTCTAATGTCTAGATTGACCGGTCGATTACCGGTCAATAAGATCTTAAAAATGTATTGGTATGATAGGAAATAGTCTTAAAATCGCTTGGCGAAACATGGCAAAAAATAAACTCTATTCTTTTATAAAGATCGGAGGATTTGCTTTTGGTATCGCAATCTGTATGCTCATCGTACTTTACATCAAACAAGAGACGAGTTACAACAAATTTTATCCAGCGATGGATCGAATTTATCGTCTCATCGTTCAGCTTCCGATCGAAGGTAAAATAGAGCGCTGGGTATCACTTTCAGCACCAGTTGCCCCAACATTGAAAGCCGAAATTCCCTCCATCGAACAAACGGGCCGAATACTTCCAAACCCTTTATTTGGCGCTGGAAGCAACCAGCTCTCCCTGAATGATAACCCGCAAAGCTTTTATGATGATGGCTTTGTCTATATTGACCAGTCTATTCTTGACATGTTTCCGACACCCATGGTTTCAGGAACTCTCGCCCATGCATTGGATAAGCCCAATACACTTGTCATTACGAAAAGTAAAGCGGAAAAATATTTCAAAACTGATCCTATCGGACAGACCATTTATCTGAACAATAACAGATCCAAGCTATATACCATTACCGGCGTGATCGAAGATATACCCAAAAACTCCACTTTAGCAGGTTATAGCTTCTTCATGTCGCTCGCAGGCGACCCCTTTTATCCCGGCGAACAGAACCAATGGCTCAGCAACAATTACACGGTCTACGTTAAATTAAAACCAAATGTTAATATTGAACAAACCGAAAAGGAGATTTTAAAAAATTATAAAGCGCACTATTTGCCTGAATACAAAAAATCGGGCCGTAAGCTCAATCCTTTATTCGAGCAAGTAAAAATCAACTTACAAAATGCACTGGACATCCATTTAAAGTCTACCGATATTGATGATGATAAAGTCAGCACACTCAATAGAGGTGATATCCGCATGGTATGGACATTTGCCACCGTAGCGTTATTTATTCTGCTGATTGCCTGTATCAACTTTATCAACCTGTCCACGGCCAATGCCGCTACACGGGCCAAAGAAATCGGCATCCGGAAAACAATCGGTTCGACAAGGGCATTGTTGATCGGACAATTCTTGCTCGAAGCGATTTGCTATAGTGTATTATCTTTGTTCGTTGGTCTATTGCTGAGTTGGCTTTTGTTGCCTATTTTCAACAATCTCGCCAATAAGTCCTTGACGATTCCCTGGACATCCCTATACTTTTTCCCATCTTTATTGGTGGCGATAATTTTCATCGGCAGCTTGGCCGGAATCTACCCAGCTTTGTATCTATCCCGAGTTAAACCGATTGCTGCATTGAAAAATAAGACCACCGGAGCCAAATCATCCTTATTCCGAAATGGTCTTGTCATTTTTCAGTTTGCAACTTCCATCATCCTCATTGTAAGCGCCCTGGTGACCAATCAACAGATACGCTATATCCTGGAAAAAGATTTAGGTTTCAAAAAGGAGCAGGTCATTGTACTGCGTGGTATTGGTACGTTGGGAAATCAGATCCCTAGTCTTAAGAATGAATTAAAGTCCATTCCAAATGTCAGCGCAGTTTCCCTAGGTGATTTCCTCCCTGTCCCGATTGATGGTGCCAAAAGAAATGGTAATCCTTTTTGGAATGAAGGTAGACGAGAGATCGATATGGCGACACAGGGGCAGTTTTGGGAGATTGACCAGGACTATCTTGCTACCTTCGGATTGCAATTGACGAAGGGTAGAAATTTCGACCCCAAAATGGCTACCGACAGTACCGCTGCGATCATCAACCAGAAATTGGCGGATGATCTGGGATTAAAAAATCCCATCGGGGCAAAAATAACCAATGGCAATACCTGGACAGTAGTTGGTGTTGTGGACAATTTTATCTTTGAGTCGCTAAAAGGTAAAGGGTACGCTGGCTTATGTATGGTATTGCGGGGTTATCCATCACTCCTTTCTATTAAAGTTAAGCCCGAAAACTTACAGGAGACCCTAAACGGGATTAACACGGTATGGAATAAATTTTCACCCAATCAAAAAATCAATTACAGCTTTTTGGATGAGGGCTTTGCTTCCCTTTATCAAGATGTTGAACGGACGAAAAATATATTCAGCTGTTTTGCAATCGTCGCCATTTTTGTGGCTGCCCTTGGTCTCTTTGGACTGGCCACCTATGTGACACAACAGCGGACAAAAGAAATCGGTGTGCGGAAGGTGCTTGGCGCAAGTACGATGAGATTGCTGAAACTACTGTCCGGAGACTTTATAAAATTGGTGTTTGTTGCCTTGGTCATTGCCTCACCTGTTGCGTGGTGGGCAATGAACCAATGGCTCAGAGACTTCAACTATAAAATAGATATCAACTGGATGTACTTTATTCTGGCGGGAATGGGTGCTGTCCTCATCGCCTTAGGTACCATTAGTTATCAAACATGGAAGGCTATCCGAACCAATCCGGTCGATAGTCTAAGGGATGAATAAGTAAGCATGTTAATTTTATTATTATGATCGGAAATTACCTAAAGATTGCTTGGCGGAACATGACCAGCAACAAACTCTACTCAACCATCAAGATTGGTGGTTTTGCATTTAGCGTTGCAATCTGCATACTCATTTTACTGTACATCAAACATGAAACAAGCTATGATAGGATGTATCCGGATATGGATCGTGTATTCCGGTTAGTTGTTCAAGCCCCGGACGGAGACAAATCAGTGCAGTCTCTTTCATTTCCGGCTCCCGCCGCTAAGACCCTTCAGGCCGAGATACCCAGCATCGAATTAGCCGGGCGGGTGCTACCCAACACGCTATTCGGAGCTGGGAGCAACCTCTTTACAATCAATGGTAAAGCAGAGAATCACTTAGACGCAGGCTTCGTGTATGTTGATCAGTCTATCTTGGAGATATTTCCGCTCCCCGTCATGGAAGGAGAGTTAAATCATGCTTTAGACAAACCCAATAGCTTGGTCATCACTAAAAGTAAAGCACAGAAGTTTTTCAAGGGAAATGCTGTTGGGCAAACAATCTATCTGAACAATAACAAGAACATTCTGTACAATATAACCGCCGTTATTGACGATGTACCAAGTAATTCAAGTCTCTATGGCTATAATTACTTTATCTCTCTTGCCGGTGAACCTTTTTACCAGGGCGAACAAAACAACTGGGGAGCAACGAACTACATCACTTATGTAAAGCTTAAAGAAAATACCGACCTTGGAACGGCACAACGCGCTATATCGAAGAACTATGTCGAGGATCATTACATTTTAATCAACAAAAAAAATGGAATGAAAATATCACCGGAGACCATGCAATCCAAGGTGTTACTTCAAAACGCATTGGATATGCATTTATACTCCAAAAACATTTTAGAATACGCCATGGCTACGCAATACCAGGGTGATATCAAAATGGTCTGGGTATTTGCTGGGATTGCATTCTTCATTCTTCTGATCGCATGCATCAATTTTGTTAATCTGTCTACCGCCAATGCCGCTACACGAGCTAAAGAGATTGGCATCCGCAAAACCATTGGATCCAGCCGAAGTACTTTAATCAACCAATTTATGACGGAGGCCGTATGTTACAGCTTAATTTCATTAATTATCGGCATTTTACTGGCCTGGATATTACTGCCTCTTTTTAACAGTTTGGCCAATAAGACGTTATTTATCCCCTGGTCGGCATGGTCCTTTATGCCTTTTTTGATCTTAGCTATGTTAACCATAGGTGGTATCGCCGGCATATACCCGGCACTATACCTCTCTGGATTTCAACCAATCAATGCCTTGAAAAGTAAATCAGGCTCGAACCCAAAATCTGCTTTATTGCGCAATGGACTTGTTGTTTTTCAATTTACAACTTCCATAATCCTTATGATCTGTGCCCTCATCGCAAATCAACAGATCAGCTTTATGCTCAACAAGGATATTGGCTTCAATAAAGATCAAGTCATTGTCCTTCGTGGCATTAATAGTATTGCTTCAGAGGTTCAAAGTTTAAAAAATGAACTGAAAGGAATTCCTTCTGTAAGCAATGTTTCCATAGGTGATTACCTCCCTGTGCAATTGGATGGTGTAAAACGAAATGGCAATCCATTTTGGGTCAAGGGAAAAGAAGATCTTGAACTGGGAGAAGGTGGACAATTCTGGAATATTGATGAAAATTATGTTTCCACTTTTGGACTTCGATTAATAGCAGGCCGAAATTTTAATCCACAGATCGCTTCTGACAGCAGTGGCGCTATTGTCAATAAAAAAATGATCTCAAAATTGGGTATTAACGGAAACCCTATCGGTGCACAGATTACCAATGGAAGAACATGGACAATTATCGGAGTTGTCGATGACTTTATTTTTGAATCGCTAAAAGGTGAAGGATATGTCCCGGTCTGTATGGCTCTGTCCAACAGTCCCTCGCTCCTTTCGATCAAAACCAAGTCTACGGACATGACTAAGACGTTGGCTGACATAAATAGGGTCTGGGACAAATTTGCGCCTAATCAAAAAATCAATTACAGCTTTTTGGATGAGGGCTTTGCTTCCCTTTATCAAGATGTTGAGCGGACGAAAAATATATTCACCAGTTTCGCCATCGTCGCCATTTTTGTGGCAGCACTGGGGCTCTTTGGCCTGGCAACCTATGTAACACAACAGCGGACAAAAGAAATCGGTGTGCGGAAGGTACTTGGCGCAAGTACCCTCAGATTGCTGAAACTGCTGTCCGGAGACTTTATAAAATTGGTGTTTGTCGCCATGGTCATTGCCTCACCTGTTGCGTGGTGGGCAATGAACCAATGGCTCAGAGACTTTAACTATAAAATAGATATTAACTGGATGTACTTTATTCTGGCGGGTATAGGGGCTATCCTCATCGCCTTAGGTACCATTAGTTATCAAACATGGAAGGCTATCCGAACCAATCCGGTCGATAGTCTAAGGGATGAATAAAGTCAGAAGATCTTAAAAATTGGTGTTTGTTGCCTTGGTCATTGCCTCACCTGTTGCGTGATGGACAATGAACCAATGGCTAAGGGGGGATGAATGTTCGATTGCGAACGAAAACTGTCCGAAATCGAACATCAAAAAGTACGCAACACCACCTAACAAGCTCATAATAAAAACATTAAAACAATGGCAAGGGGATTGTATTTTTTTTAACAGCGGATTTGATACGGAAGAGACCGAAACATAAAACCTTACAACATGGCACAAAATGATTTCAAACTGGCTTGGCGTAAACTCTTAAAAAATAAGGGTTTCACGTTCTTGAACATTATCGGACTGACACTTGGTTTTACCGGTTTTATCCTTTCTTATCAATACATCAATCGGGAAACAAGCTTTGATAAATGGAATCCAAACTATAAGGAAATCTATCAGATTGGTCTGGAAGCCGAGGGTGCTTTTACGGACGAAACCTCGCCTTCCCTGGCTCCGTTGCTTAAACAGAATTTACCGGATATTGTATATGCCGGTAGAAAAATAGTCTACAACTATGGTAGCTACCCATTATTTGGGGAGAAGACGGTACTTATCAAAAATGCTGCATTAATTGATTCTTCTGCTGCCCGGATCTTTCAGGTAGAAAATGCCAATGGACCGCTCTACAAAAACAAAGATCAAAAGGACGCAACCATGGTCAAAAGCCATATTGCCGAACAGCTTTTCAAAAAGGAGGATTTAACATTTGACAGCCCCCATTCCGTTCCGTCTATGAGCCTTGCTCTTGGTATGCGCGAGGCGATTTATGGCACCATCAAAAAGCAAGGTCTATCCATGATTGATTACGACCTTCTTTTTATCCGTGAACCACAGGATCTCTTTGCTGACAATAATCCTTTTTTATACCAGACTTTTATTCAGGTTAGACCGGGTACCGACATGGTCAACTTGACCAATAAAATTAATGCAATCTACCACAAGGAAATCGCACCAAAAAATAAAATACGCTCTTCCAGTTATGCCAAAGGCAAGATCTACTTAGATCCGTTGGCCAACCTGCACCTTCGACCAAAAACCGGAAGTAACACCGCCTATATCATGACATGGATTATCGGTATTCTTTCCCTATTGATACTCCTGCTTGCATCTGCCAATTTTGCCAATATGATTATGGCGCAAGCCGATCAACGCCTGAAAGAGCTTGCCCTCAAAAAGATATTGGGAAGTTCGCGCTGGGCTATCGTAAGGCAATTGTTATTGGAAGTGTTTTTACTGACGAGCAGTGCCGCTGTATTGAGTTTCATTACTTTGGCACTTACCGGGAACATATTACAAAGATGGTTCAATGATGATCTGAGAAGTTATATTTTAAGTTCTGAAACCATTATCCAGCTCTGTGTCGCTGTACTATTAACAACAATCCTTTCCGCAATATATCCTGCCATAGTTCTTTCAGGTTTCAAATCCGTCAATCTGCTCAAAGGCGGATTAACATCCATACTAAAAAAAGGAACGTTCCGAAATGCCTTATTAACTTTTCAGGTCAGTATGGCGATTTTGTTTATTTCAGGTATGCTGGTCATTCGGGCCCAGCTTCAGTACATGCAGCATACAGATAAAGGATTTGAGCCCGCGCAAGTGGTCAATTTCAAGGGAGTGGGCATGTATTACGACTCCAAAATTGATGGTTCTTTCCACCAATTGAAACGGCGATTAGAAAATGATCCGAGCATTGAGGCGGTTGCTTCTGCAACAAATATCCCGGGAGAAGGGGAACAACCGCCTAAAATGGAATTCTCCTATGCGCAAAAGAATATTTCTTTTGCGCATGTCGGTATCGATCCAGGCTATTTCAAAACGTTAAATATCCCCAATCTACAAGGCAATGTTAATCTGTCAATGGATCAGCTACTCCGTGACTCCCTTTCCAACTATGCGGTCATCAATGAATCAGCCGCTAAAAGTTTGGGACTATCAAATCCCATTGGCGCTAAAATCAGTGGCTGTGACGCAAATTTCGAAATCGTAGCACTTGTCAAAGACAGCAAGGCCTATGGCTTTGAAAATGTCATTCAACCGACCATTTATTCGTTTAAGAATGAGTGCGGGAGCATGCGCATTCAGACGACGCTTATGGTGAAAACAAGATCTGGAATGGTCGTTCAGGCAATTGAGACAGTCAAGAAAGAATGGACAAAAAATACATCTGCAAAAGATTTGCCTTTAGACTACTCCTTTATGGATCAGCAATATGCTTTGCAGCATAAGAAACAACAGGAACTACAGGTTGCTTTTAATAGCTTCACGAGCCTTTCGGTTATTATCGCCGCATTGGGACTGTTCAGCATGGCCGCTTATCAGGCCGCATTACGCAAGAAAGAAATGAGTATCCGAAAAGTACTCGGTGCCTCAGCACAGCTGCTCTTTATCCAATTGAATAAACCCTTTTTCAGGCTATTTCTGATCGGTATCGGTATTGCCCTCCCTTTAGCTTATTTACTCATGGACAAATGGCTTTCCAATTTTGCATACCATGTCGATATACAGTGGTGGTCGTTTTTGATCCCGATATTTTGCATATTTATCCTAATATTGATTTCCATTAGTTTCCAGTCGCTGAAAGTCGCTAGAACAAATCCAGTAGATAACTTGCGGGATGAATAGAACAAAGATTAATGAATAAGTAAAAATTAAAAGACGAAATAAAAAAGAGATACCAGGTAAGCTCAGGCTTGTGCAACCAAAATCTCAATACTAAAATCTCAATACTAGAAAATGATACAATTAAAACATTTATTCAAGTGGTATAACGTAGGTGGTACACGCTCATTTGTCCTCAAAGATGTCAGTTTAGATATAACAGAAGGTGATTTCATATCCATAATGGGCCCTTCGGGTTCCGGAAAATCCACCCTGTTGAATATTATCGGTATGCTGGACGAACCCGATGAAGGTGAATATATCTTTATGGATGAAAATGTATTGGAGATGAAAGCAAAAAAACGAACGCAACTCTACCAATCTCATATTGGATACGTATTTCAAGCTTACCATTTACTGGATGAATTGACGGTATATGAAAATATAGAAACACCGTTGATCTATAAAGACATTTCTAGCAAAGAGCGAAAAGCCATTGTGGCCGATATGCTTGACCGTTTTGGCATTGTGGGAAAGAAAGATCTGTTTCCCGCTCAGCTATCCGGAGGACAGCAACAGATTGTCGGCATCGCACGTGCATTGGCCGGCTCACCGAAACTCTTGTTGGCAGATGAACCTACGGGTAACCTCAATTCCAAACAAGGCGAAGAGATCATGGAGCTGTTCAAACAATTGAATGATGACGGTGTCACAATCATACAAGTTACCCACTCCGAAAAAAATGCGGAGTACGGCAAAAGAATTGTCAATATGCTGGATGGCCAGCTCAAATAATTGTATACCAATTTAACCTGAATAATCCCTACTTGGTACATGAATTACTATAGGGATTTTTTTGTATCATTTCTCAATTCATTTTTTTAACTTCGTTATGATGAATGAGAGAGAGCTGAAATCGTTAGTATTCTTGTTGGACGATACCGATCAACAGATTATTCAGGAAGTGGAGCATCAATTGAAAAGCCAAGGTCCTGAAATTGTTCCCTATTTGGAGAAATTCTGGGAGTCAAGCTTTGATCCAAGGATACAAGGTCGATTGGAAAACATTATCCATGAAATTCAGTTCGACCAGACCAAAAATGAACTACAGATATGGAATCTGAGCAATTCCTTCAATCTACTCGAAGGACTTATCATTCTCAATAATTATCAATACCCTTCTTACGAAGACCATAAGATCGTGTTAAAGATCGAAGATCTGAAAACAGAGGTCTGGCGCGGGTTACAATACGATATGAGTCCTTTAGAAAAGGTGAACCTGCTGAATCACGTGCTATTTGGCTCCTTTGGCTTATCGGGTAATACAAAGGACTATCACCATCCGCAAAACTCTTATATCGGTCAGGTTTTAGACACCAAGCAGGGTAATCCGTTGACCTTATCCTGTATCTATAGCATTATTGCGCAAAAGCTGGATATCCCGATTTATGGGATCAATTTACCTAAGCATTTTATCCTGGCTTACATGGATACAGATGAGCACGGGAATGAACATGTCTTGTTTTATATCAATGCATTCAACCGGGGACAGATCATGCAAAGAAGTGATGTCAATTCATTCTTAAAACAGTTAAATCTTGCTCCGGAGCGGGAATTTACTTATCCATGCGACAATGTGACAATCATGAAGCGTTCCCTACGAAATCTGCTCTCGGCCTATGAAGCGAATGAAAGTGTAGGCAAGCAACAGGAAATCAGAGAACTATTCGAATTGCTTGCTTGATAAAAGTTGGACCAGCTAAAATTTTGGTGCCTCCCGAGCGTCCAAAAAGATATAATTTGGAAGCAATGTCCCGTAATTTTTTGTTAAATCCGGTGTTGCGTTCCCTTGATCCGTTAATTTAAAACGTACAACTTTTCCGTTTTTGGAATCCGAGACATAAAAGAATTTACCATTTTCAGTACGATCATCAATAGCAACCCCACCAATCTGTTCCAATCCTGTATTTGAACCACCGACCGCATAATCAGCATTGATCTCCTTTTCTCCAGATCCATTAAATAATCCATCCGGATTATTAAAAAATAAAATTTCTGTCCCTGCTGTAACGGCTAATAACTGTTTATTTGGCGCATAAGACACCGCCCCTAGGCCCGTTTTCCCCTTAACATAAACTTTCACGACTGGCGGAAAAGCGTTCGAATTAACAATTGTATCCCGCACTTTATCAATCAGTTGTTGTTTCAGCCCCTTATACACAGCAAAACCACTTCTTTTATTCGTACCCTCTTCATTAAATCCGACCAACAACCATTTTTCATTTTTATCATCCGGATTTCCCTTCAGTAAGGTTAATGAGCTTGGGTTAATATCCCCCAGACTAATCTGTTTGTCGATAATTTTGGAACCACCCGTTGACCCACCTTTTCCTTCCGGACGACTTATCGCATACAACATATTACCACCTGTTACCGCAAGTAAAAAATTTGTCACAGCTGAACCCGAAGTACCATTTTGTTGGGCATAAGAGTAATAAGCCAATCCCCTGACATTTGTAAAACCCCTATAACCGAGACCGCTGGCTCCTCCGGGGATTCCATAAACGTCGTCTAGAGGGATCCGTTGGATAAAGGTATCCTGAGCGACGGCCCCCGCACTCGCCTGGAAAATTGACTTTGCATTAGGATCAAAAATAACTGGTCCCCCGCCTTTTGCGGGCGAAAGATATTGATAGATATTATCCAGACTATTCGTATCAGCAGGATCCACAATAAAGAGATTCTTAATCGAAGAATTATTTGGCTGATAATCCTGGAAAGAAATATACAATCTGGAAATAAGAGCTGCCTCTCCCCGCTCAGGTTCATCATCCAATTTTTTACAGGAAGCAACGCCTATTAAACTGGCAAATAATACAATTACACAGGTTTGAAATGAAAATTTCATATATTTTTTATTATAAATAGCTTATTGCGTCAAACATACAAATCTACTAATATATGCAGAATATTAATGAATTTATATGATTCTTTTGGACAAATATCACGACAACTCAAACGGAAATATTTGTCATTCCGCTACTTTTTGATTAAAATTGCCTTTGTTTTTGATATCACATACGATTATGGAAAAGAAGGAATTTGTACGGGAG